>JASHWN010000447.1 GCA_030044035.1 Xanthobacteraceae bacterium | reverse complement strand
GCGCCGAGCGCTACCACGGTTGCAGGGCCGATCTCGCCGGTGATCAGCGCCAGCGGCCGCCCGGTCCTGTTCTTAAAGCTCTCGGCGAAGAATTTTCCCATTGCGGACGCCGGCTCGGCGATCGTGAGCTCGGTGCCGAGCGTCCACGGCAGAATGATGATCGCCGCCGGCACCATGACCGCCGGCACCAGCAACAGGCCGGTCCAGGCGAAGCCGAGAATGCGCTCATGATAAAGCGCGATGCTTTGGCCGGCGAGAAGGACGACGGCGAGCGGCGAGAGCACGACGAGCGGTGCGACGCCGCCGATCGGCGCGCGGCGCACCAGCACGACGGCGACGATCGTCGACAGCAAAGCCGGAACGAACGCCAGCGTGCCGACATAGGTTTTGGCGAACTCATCGACTGCCGGCCGGGTCAAAGCCGGCAATGGAGCGGTGCTGCCGCGCGGAAAGCCGCGCGCCAGCAGCACGAGAATGGCAAGGCCGGCGTGCGCCAGCGCCAGCAGCACCAAAAGCCGAAGCCACGCGCTGGTATTTGGGCCGGCGGTGCCCGCCTCGCGCAGTCGCGCGATCGCCGGCGTCAAACTGTCGGCCGCGCCCTCGAGCCAGAGCAGGTGCAGGAACAGAAAGCAGAGCAGCGCGGCAGCGACTATCCACGGTTCGATCCGCTCCAGCGCGGCGCGGCCGCGCGCCGTCATCACTGTGAACACCGCAAGCGTGCCGAGCAGGATCAGCGCGGCTTCGCTGGCGACCAAGATGAGCGCAGCTGCGATGCCGAGCGCATACCAGGCTCGTCGCTGGCCCTCCGCTACCGCGCGCCAGTAACTGAGCAGCACGACGGCCCAGAGCGCCATGGTGAGGATCGGCGGCCCGAAATCCGGGCTCGGCGCCGTGAACGGCGAAATGCCGACCATCAGCAGCACCGCAAGCGCCGCCTGTGGCGGGCCGAGGATAGCGCTGCCCAGCCTGAACGCGCACCAATAGGTCGTGACGACGCAGATCTGCGACAACGCATAGACGCCGAACAGGCCGGCAATGCGAAACGCGATCTCGACGAGCCAGAACGCCAGCGGCGGACCGACGTCGCTGTCGAACTGAAATTCGTGGCCGATCGCCAGCACCTGGGCGAGGTCGCCGGGCGGCGCCGCATAGAACAGCATCGGCACCGCCAGCCAAACGGCCGCCTGCGCCAGCGTCGCCAGCCAGAACACCAGAACCGGCCGCCAGCGGATCGCTTCGAAGTAAAGCGGGACGTAGAACATTACTCGAAATTCTGCTGATTGATTCCTTCGTCATTCCGGATCGCCGCGAAGCGGCGAGTCCGGAATCCATAAGCCCTGCGCTGGGCTTATGGATTCCGGGCTCCTCGCGGAGCTTGTCATCGGGCCGGCCACTTCGGGCCGGACCCGTTGGCTCGGCCCCGGAATGACGGATTCCGTGCGCATCTAGATTAAACGAAGCTCATGCCGTCGGCTGGCTATAATAGGCGGTAATCAGAGCGGCAATACGTCGATCACCGCTTCGTCGGCATCGCCGCCCAGTAGGCCGAGCACGCCGGCCACTGGCGAGAACGAGCGGCGATGATGGATGGTCGGTCCGAGCCGGTCGAGCGCGGCAAAATGCTCAGGGACGCTGTAGCCCATGTGGCGCTCGAAGCCGTAACCCGGATGCGCCGCGCCGAGCCGCGCCATCAGCCGGTCGCGCGTCACCTTGGCGACGATCGAGGCGGCGGCGATCGAGGCGACGAGACCGTCGCCGCCGATCACGGCCTGGCAGTCGCAGCCGGCATCGATGCGGTCGCGCCCGTCGACGAAAACGAGCCGCGGCTTTATCGGCAGCGCCGCGACCGCGCGCGCCAGCGCCCACAGCGAGGCGCGCAGGATATTGTCGCGGTCGATCCGCGACGGCGGCGCCATCGCCACCGCGACCTGGGCGCGCGCGCAAATGCGCTCGTAGAGCACTTCGCGCCGCTCCGGCGTGAGCCGCTTCGAATCGTCGAGGCCGCGCGGCACGTCGTCGGGATTGAGGATGACGGCCGCGGCCACGACCGGCCCGGCCAGCGGGCCGCGCCCGGCCTCATCGCAGCCCGCGACCGGCCACACGCCGAGCCTGAGAGCTGAGCGCTCGCGGCGGAACGTCGGCCGCAACACCGGTTCGTCGAGCGGCAGCCGCGGTGGGCGCGCCGGTGGCGCCGGTCGTTCGGTTCCGTTGCCGCGTCCATTGCGACTCATGGCCCATCATGGGCACGGCACGCCGGCTTCCGCAATCCAGGTCGGGCTGCTGCATGAATTGCGGGGCAGACCTGGGTTAGAACAGCGCGAGCTGCTCGGTCGCCGGGCGCGGTGGGCGGAAATGCTCGGTGGTGGTCGAGGCCCGGGTCTTGTTGAAGCCGAGCCGTTCGCAGGCGACTTCGAAGCGGCGGCCGATCATCCAGGCGACTGGACCGGAGCCGGTCATCCGCTTGCCCCAGGTCGAGTCGTAATCCTTGCCGCCGCGCGTGTCGCGGATGAGCTTGAAGACGTGGCGATAGCGATCGGGAAAATTCTCGATCAGCCATTCGCGAAACAGGTCGCGCACTTCGAGCGGCAGGCGGAGCAGCACGTAGCCGGCGTGGCGCACGCCGGTCGCGGCGACCGCTTCGAGGATGCGCTCGATCTCGGCATCGTTGATCGCCGGAATGACCGGCGCAACCATGGCCGAGCTCGGCACGCCGGCCGCGGCGAGCTGGCGCAACGCTTCGAGCCGGCGCGGCGGCGTCGATGCGCGCGGCTCCATGACACGCGCGAGCTTGGCATCGAGCGTTGTCACCGAGAGCGCCACCTTGACGAGGTTGCGCTTTGCCATGCGGGAGAGAATGTCGAGATCGCGCAGCACCAAATTCGATTTGGTGACGATGCCGACCGGATGGCCGGCGCGCTCCAACACTTCGAGAATGGCGCGCATGATTTTGTAGCGGCGCTCGATGGGCTGATACGGGTCGGTGTTGGTGCCGATGGCGATGGTTTTCGGCACATAGCCGGGCGCCGACAATTCGCGCTCGAGGAGTTCGGGCGCGTCCGGTTTCATGAACAGCTTCGATTCGAAATCGAGGCCGGGGGAAAGGCCGAGATAGGCGTGGGTCGGGCGCGCGAAGCAGTAGACGCAGCCGTGCTCGCAGCCGCGATACGGATTGATCGAGCGGTCGAAGGAAATGTCGGGCGAATCGTTGCGAGCGAGGATTTTGCGCGTGGTGTCGACAGTCACGGTGGTCTTGAACGGCGGCAGCTCGTCCAAACCCTGCCAGCCGTCGTCAAAGGTAATGCGCGCCAGCGGCTCGTAGCGGCCCGAGGCGTTCGAGGCCGTGCCGCGGCCGCGGCGGCGCTCGCGGCCGACGGAAGTTCCCGTTTCGCCCGCCGGAGCCGAGGGCAACAGCGGCTCCGGCGGGCGCCTCAAGGCGGACGAACGGTTCATGGCGTTACAATAACGCGGCCGCGCGAACGAAACAAGAACAAATTGCCGTGAGGCACTTGATAAGTTCCGTACGGCGCCGTACGGTTCGTTCCATGAGCCCAACCCACCGCAAAGGCGCCGAAGAAGCCAGGAACCAATTGCCAGAGCTTCTAGAAGGCGCGCAGCAAGGCCGCTCGACCATCATCACCAAACACGGCCGGCCAGTGGCAGCGCTCGTGCCGATCGAGGCGTACGGGGCGAGCGTCCGCCAAGAGCCGCTGCTGCCCCTTGCTGGGTCGGGCCGAGGGCTATGGGGGAAGGACAGCACCCGCACGCTGCACCGGCTGCGCAAGGAATGGAGCCGTTAGAGTTCGAAGACCTACCTGATCAAGCGCTGCTCCTGATCGATTCGGCGCCGATTATTTACGTGCTCGAAGACCATCCCCAGTTTGCACAGCGGTTTGCTCCGCTTTTTGTTGCCCAGGCAGCCGGGCGTGTGCGCTTCGCGGTGACCACGATCGCAATTGCCGAGGTCCTGACTGGGCCGTTGCGGGCCCGCAACGAAGTGCTGGCACGCCGGTACCGCACCGTTCTGGAATCCTGGCAGGTCTTGTCTCTCGACGTTGACATCGCCGAAAGTGCCGCTCGGATTCGTGCCTCTCTTCACCTCCACATGGCGGATGCCGTCCAAGCTGCGAGCGCCCTGAAGATCAATGCTGCTGCCCTCGTGACCAACGATCGCAAGCTGGCTCGCATCCAGCCGCTACGCATCATCTGCTGATGGAAACCTTGCGTCTGCTCGCTTCCGGAAAGCGCGCTCAATAAAATAGATGTTGAGCGTCATTATCCCAACGCTTGATTCCGAGCGGCTGCTGGTGCCGACGCTGGCGGCGCTGGTCTCCGGCGCGACCGAGGGTTTGGTCAGCGAGGTGCAGCTCGCCGACGGCGGTTCGCGGGACGACACGGCGGCTATCGCCGACGTGACCGGCTGCAATGTCCTGCGCCTCGAGGGATCGCTCGGTGCCCGGCTCAAAGCTGCCGCAGCGGCAGCGCGGGCGCCTTGGCTGCTTTTCCTGCGGCCCGGCATCGTCCTCGACCCGGCGTGGATCGGCGAAGCAAGACGCTTCATCGAGCTCGCCCGCGACGGCGCGCGTGCGGCGGCGTTTCGGCGCGGTGCTTCGGCGGGCTCGCCTTGGCGTGAAGCGCTGGCCCAGGCGATGGCGGCGCTCGGCACGGCGCCGCGCCCCTGTCAGGGCCTTCTGATCTCGCGGCAATTCTACGATGCACTCGGCGGCCATGATGGCAGCGCCGCCGATCCGGAAGCCGACCTGATGCGCCGCATCGGCCGTCGGCGCATCGCCCGCCTCACCGCCGCCGCCCACCTGGCCAGCCAAAATACTTGACTAAGTCAAGTTTCCTGGCGAAGCTCGGCGTATGGGCGCTCGGCGACATGACGACCCTGTTGCTGCGGTGCGCGGCTTCAACCGCTTCTACACGCGGCAGATCGGCGTGCTGCGCAAAAACTTTCTCGACAGCCCGTATTCGCTCGGCGAGGCGCGCGTGCTTTACGAGATCGCGAGCCGCCGCGCGCCGACCGCAAGCGCCATCGCCCGCGCGCTCGACCTGGACGCCGGTTATCTGAGCCGGTTGGTGCGCAGCTTCGAGCGGCGCGGCCTCATTCGCCGCACAACGTCGCCGCGCGACGCCCGGCAGAGCCATCTGTCGCTGACACCGCAAGGCCGACGCGCCTATACGCCGCTGCAACGGCGCTCGCAACGCGACGCCGCGGCCATGCTCGAGCGGTTGCCTCCTGCCGCGCAGTCGCGGCTGATCGCGGCGATGCATACGATCCACGGCTTGCTCGATGGCGATGGTGCCGCGCAGCAGCCCGGTGGCGCCGGCAAGAACTACACATTGCGCGCGCCGGTGCCGGGCGATTTCGGCTGGATCGTGCGCCGGCACGCCGAGCTCTATGCGCAGGA
>JASHWN010000446.1 GCA_030044035.1 Xanthobacteraceae bacterium | reverse complement strand
ATATCTCGACTACATCACGGTGTCGTCGAACACGCTGTTGGCGCTGATCAACAACATTCTCGATCTCGCCACCATCGACGCCGGCCGCATGCAGCTCAACCTCGGCCAGGTCGACATCCGTGGCGCCATGCGGGCCGCCGCCGAGGGCGTGCAGGACCGCTTGGTCAGCGCCGGGCTGTCGCTCGACGTCCGCGCCGCGCCCGACATCGGCAGCTTCGTCGCCGACGACAAACGGCTGAAGCAGATTCTCTTCAATCTCCTCGCCAACGCCGTCAGCTTTTCGCCGGGCGGCGCCGCCATCACACTCACCGCCGAGCGCCGCGGCGACGAGGTGGCGTTCTCGGTCACCGACAAGGGCCCCGGCATTCCGCCCGACGTGCTGGAAAAGGTCTTCAACTGGTTCGAGACGCACTCGCTCGGCTCGCACCATCGCGGCCCCGGCATCGGGCTGTCGCTGGTGCGCTCGTTCGTCGAGCTGCACGGCGGCACGGTCGCCATAACCTCCGTCGTCGGCCAGGGCACCAGTGTGACCTGCACCTTCCCGGCCGGCGCAGGCGGCGCCGCAGCCGCGCGCAGCGCGGCGTAAATTTTCAGGAAGTCGCTACGCGCTGAGCGCATTGCGCCCGCTTCCAATTGAACCGTGAAGGGCCGATTGTCGACAGACGAGAAGCGTCGGCCGCAAGCGCGCTCGACGCGGCCGGCCATTTGCGGTGCCGCGGTAGAGGGTCAGCAGGGTTGGCCGGCTACCAGCGACGCCAGCATTGGGGGTATGACAATGATAATGCGCATCATCTTTGGCGTGCTCCTCTTCGTGGTTGGGTTCGTCTGGGCCGCCTTCTGGTCTGCCGGCGCCGCCATGACGACTGAAACTGGAATCTGGAACTCGACGACTTGGACTGTGATGATTATCGCAGCACTCGGCCTGATACCGCTGGCGGGTGGCTGCTATCTGGTCGCTAGCGCGCTGTACCGGATGCTGGCTGGCTAGGCACAAATGCAGACGCCTTCCTCAGCCGCGCAGCGAAAAAATTACGCTCTCTATTTTCGATTGGGGACGGCTAAATTCTCGTGGCGCAACTCCGAGCCTGGCGTAACCCTGAGCGACGACGCTATAGCCTGGACTGCGGACGGCCGGCAGCGGCAAGCGCGGCTGAGCGACATCGCCGAGGTTCATCTGCAGACCGGCAGTATAGGCCAAAACACAATTGCATCCTGCCGGCTCAGATTCCACGACGGCTCAACGCTCCTCGTCGCCAGCAACAACGGCTACGGCTTGCAGGACGATACGCATGACAGGGTTTACTGCGCGTTCGTGCAGGATCTGCACGCCCGGCTCGCCGCGCGCACGGCCACGCCGATCGCGTTCACGGCCGGCTTCAGCGCCGCGCGCTACCGGTTCGGCAAGGTCACGATCATGGTCGCCGGACTGTTCTTCCTCGTCACGCCGGTCGTGCTTTTCCTCATCACGGGCTCCTGGCAGATGATTTGGGCGCTGTTCCTGGGCGTCAGCCTGTTATGGCCGCTCTACCGCGTCATGCGGGCGGATGCGCCGCGCATCTATGACCCGCGGCAAGTGCCGCCGGAATTGATGCCGGCCGCGCCGGGATTTGGCTGAGCGAACCTCGCGCTGCGCCTCGAATCGATCTAAAAACCGCCATGTCCTGATCGTTCGAATAGCCGCGATGCTTCTGACCTCTACGGGTGGCGCGAGTTTTTCCTTGAGCCTGCCGAACGAGCAGGCGACGGCGCGCTTTGCCGCCGACATCGCCTGCGCGCTCGAGCCGGGCGATCTGGTGACGCTGTCGGGCGATCTCGGCGCCGGCAAGACCACGTTTGCCCGCGCGCTGATCCGCCATCTCGCCGGCGACGAGGCGATCGAGGTGCCGAGCCCGAGCTTCACCTTGCTGCAGACCTACGAGCTGCCGCGCTTTCCGCTCATTCACGCCGATCTGTTCCGGCTCTCCGGCGCCGCCGAATTGTCCGAGCTCGGCTTCGACGATTTGCCGGAGAACGCGGTGGTGCTGATGGAATGGGCCGACCGCGCCGCGGGCCTTCTCCCGGCGGACCGGCTCGACATCACGTTCACGCTCAATCCGGCGCAAGGCATCGAAGCGCGCGAGGCGCGCTACACCGGCTATGGCGCCTTCGCGGCGCGCGGCGAGCGCATCAGCCGCGTGCGCGCCTTCATCGACGAAGCCGGTTATACCGCCGCCGAGCGCCGGCGCCTGCAGGGCGACGCCTCGACGCGCATCTTCGAGCGGCTCACGCGCGGCGACGAGACCATGATCCTGATGAACGCGCCGCCGCATCCCGACGGTCCGCCGGTGCGCGACGGCAAGCCGTACAGCACCATCGCCCACCTTGCCGAAAGCACCGTGCCGTACGTCGCCATGGCGGCGGGTTTGCGCGAGCGCAATCTGTCGGCGCCGGTCATCCTGCATGCCGACACCGCGCAAGGTTTCATCATCATGGAGGACCTCGGCGACGAGCGCATCGTCGCCGGCGATCCGCCGGCGCCGATCGAGGCGCGCTACGAGGCCGCGGTCGACGTGCTGCTGTCGCTGCATCGGCGGCGGCTGCCGCAGGCGCTGCCGGTGGCGCCGCAGCTCGAGCACCGGCTGCCGCGCTACGACATGGAAGCGTTTTTGATCGAGGCCGAGCTGTTGCTCGACTGGTATCTGGTGCGAATGAAAGCGCCGGCGAGCGAGGCGGCGCGCGCCGAATTCGCAACCTTGTGGCGCGAGGCGCTGGCGCCGGCGCTGGAAGCGCCCGCGACCTGGGTGCTGCGCGACTATCATTCGCCCAATCTGTTGTGGCTCGGCGACCGCTTCGACGTGGCGCGC
>JASHWN010000445.1 GCA_030044035.1 Xanthobacteraceae bacterium | reverse complement strand
CGAACGAGCCGAGCAGGCTGCCGGTGCCGCCGAGAATGACGACGACCAGAGCGAGCGGCAGCATGTCCTGATCGAGCCCGGGATAGACCGACAGGATCGGGCCGCCGATCATGCCGGCGAATCCGGCGAGCCCGGCGCCGAGCCCGAATACGATGGTGAATAGCCGCGACACGCGGATGCCGACGACGCGCGCCATCTGCGGATCGTCGACGCCGGCGCGGATCATGGCGCCGAGCCGGGTGCGCTCGAGCATCAGCCACAGCGCCGCCGCGAACACCACCGCGATGCCGATCACCGCCACGCGGTAGAGCGGAAACACTGCGGGGCCGACGCGCACGAAGCCGCCGAGGCCCGCCGGCGTCGCCACCGAGATCGGATCGCCGCCCCAGCCCGTCAGGCAGAGGTCGGCAACCATGAAGGATACGCCGAGCGTCACCAGCACCTGCGCCAATTGCTGGCCGGCGAGGCGGCGCAACAACAGCCGCTCCATCAGCGCGCCGAGGATCGCCACTTCGAGCGCGGCGATCAGCGCGGCGGCCCAAAAGTCCAAGGTGAAGCCGAGCGCGCCGGACAGGAACGAGGTGCCCAGATAGGCGCCGACCATGAACATCGAGCCGTGCGTCAGGTTGGGGATGCGCATCAGCCCGAAGATCAGCGAAAAGCCCGCCGACAACAGGAACAACAGGCCGCCGAACGTGATGCTGTTGACGGTCAGCAGCAGCCAGAACGTCATTTGCTCCGCCTTTGACCTGTCATGCTCCGCGAAGGCGGAGCATCCAATAAACGCTGTATGAGAAGGATGACCAGTACATCGGCGGCTACTGGATCATCCGCATGCGCGGATGATGACATTAACAAACTCAGCACTTGGTCAAGGGCGGATAGTCGCGCGAATAGACCGGGTGGGCGAGGAATTCCTGCTCCGGCCAAGTCCAGAATTGGCTGACGTTCTGGTAGGTCTTGATCGTCTTGTTCCAGAGCTTCAGTCCGTACTTGGCGCCTTCGCGGCCGAGGCGGCGGATGTAGATGTTGCCGATCACGTTGTTGAGGTGGTCGAACTTGAGCGGGCCGCGCGGCGTGTCGGTGAGGCTGACGTTTCTCAGCACCGTCATGAACTTTGCCTTGTCGCCGATATCGCCGCCGGCGGCGTGGAGCGCGGCATCGAGCACCTGGCAATTGCCGTAAAGCAGCGCCGCATACTGGCCCGGAATGGCGTCGAAATTCTTCAACATTCCGGAAACGAAACGCTGATTGCCGTCGGTCTCGAGATCGAGCGTGTAGGGTGCGGCGCTGACCAGCCCGAGCGCCTCGTCGCCGAAGCTCTTGAGCAGGAAATCGTCGGCGCCGGCCTCGCCGGCGAGCACCGGATACTTCATGCCGGCGCCGGCGTACTGCTTCATGAAACGCAGCGGATTGGAGCCGGCAAAACCCTGGCACACGCAGTCGCAATCGCCGATCTGGGCGATGTACGGCGTGTAATCGGGCGTCACCAGCGGCGGCCACAGCTTGTTGACCACGCAGCCGCCGTCCTTGGCGAACGATGCCTGGAAGCCGCCCATCTGCTCGTGGCCGAAGGCAAAGTCTTCCGAGACCGTGACCGCGCGCTTATGCTTGAGCTCGGTCGCGGCGTAATGGCCCAGCGGCTGCGTCGCCTGCGACGAGGTCGCCGAGGCGCGCAACAGGAACGGATTCGGCGTGCGCTGGGTGAGGTTGTCGGCCGCCGCCAGACTGAGCGTCGGCGTCTTCTGCTGGACGATGTAATCGCTGATGGCATAGAGCTCGAACGCGGCCAGCGGTCCGACGATGGCATCGACCTTGTCGCGCTCGACCAATTCCTGCGCCTTGGTCTTGGCGCCGGCCGGATTGCCGCCGGTATCGGCGGTGAACAGATCGGTCTTGCGGCCGCCCAACGTGTAGTTCTTCTCTTTTAGATAGGTGAGAACACCCTGCTCCATCAGGATGCCGCCCTGCGCCAGCGGCCCGGTTTTCACCGTGAGCAGGCCGAGCCGGAACGGCGCGGCTTGCGCGATTGCCGGCGCCGGAAAGCGCATCGCGACGGCGGCTGCACCCGCCGCGGCGCCGGCGCCGGCGAGCAATTTGCGACGGCTCACTCTGCGGGACATGGCTTCGTCCTCCCTCTCCGACTGTCATGCTCCGCGAAGGCGGAGCATCCAGTAGTCACGGTAATGGGTCAAAGCCGCCACTTCGGCGATTACTGGATCATCCGCATGCGCGGATGATGACGCTGCATCCCCCTCAGCATTTGCCGACCGGCGGGTAATCGCGCGAGTACACCGGATGCGCGAGGTACTCCTGCTCCGGCCAGACCCAGAACTGGCTGACGTTCTCGTAGGTCTTGATCGTCTTGTTCCAGAGCTTCAGCCCGTATTGGGCGCCCTCCTTGACGATGCGGCGCACGTAGAACGTACCGACCACGTTGTTGAGGTGATCGAACTTGATCGGGCCGCGCGGCGTGTCGGTGAGGCTGACCGATTTGAGCGCCGCCATGAACTTGGTCTTGTCGCCGGCATCGCCGCCGGCCGCCTTCAGCCCGGCGTCGACCACCTGGCAATTGACGTAGAGGCCCGCCGCATAAAAGCCCGGGATGACGCTATAGTTCTTCATGATCTCGTCGACGAAGCGCTGGTTCGCGTCGATCGGATTGTCGAGCGTGTAGGGACAGCAGCTGACCAGGCCGAGCGCCTCGTCGCCGAAGCTCTTGAGCAGTGCGTCGTCGCCGCCGGTTTCGCCGGTGACCACCGGATATTTCAGGCCGGCGGCCGCGTACTGCTTCATGAAGCGCAGCGGATTGGAGCCGGCAAAGCCCTGGCAGACGCCGTCGCAATCACTGATCTGGGCGATGTAGGGCGTGTAGTCGGGCGTGACGATCGGCGGCCACAGCTTTTTGGTGACGCAGCCGCCGTCTTTCTGAAACGCCGCCTGGAAGCCGCCCATCTGCTCGTAGCCGAAGGCAAAATCTTCGACGATGCAGACCACGCGCTTGAGTTTCAGTTCGGTGGCCGCGTAATGGCCCATCGGATGCATCGCTTGCGACGACGTTGCCGAAGCGCGCAGCAGGAACGGATTGGGCGTGCGTTGGGTGAGATTGTCGGCCGCCGCGAGGCTCAGCGTCGGTATCTTCTGCTGCTGCACGTATTCGTTGATGGCGTACAGCTCGAATGCGGCGAGCGGGCCGAGGATGACGTCGACCTTGTCGCGTTCGACCAATTCCTGCGCCTTGGTCTTGGCGCCGGCCGGATTGCCGCCGGTATCGGCGGAGATGAAGTCGACCTTGCGGCCGCCGAGCGTGTAGTTCTTCTCCTTCAGATAAGTGAGGACGCCCTGCTCCATCTGGATGCCGCCCTGCGCGAGCGGTCCGGTCTTCACCGTGAGGAGCCCGAGCTTGAACGGCGCGGCCTGCGCGATCGCCGGCGCCGGAAAGCGCGCCAATGCGGCGGCCGCGCCGGCCGCGGTGCCGGCCAGCACCGTGCGGCGGCTCAATTTGCGAGACGTTACTCTGCGAGACATAGCTCTCTGCTCCCTCTGGCGCCCCATTTTACGAACAGCGGATACCTGCGGTTGCCGATCCGTTCTCACGCGGGGCTTTGCAACTATCATCCAACAAGCGGCCTGCCGCGTAAAGTCCGCTAGTGTCGCGGGGGCGCGCGATTTTTTCTATTTTATGACGAGGGTTACTTTGAGCCTTTTTCTTT
>JASHWN010000444.1 GCA_030044035.1 Xanthobacteraceae bacterium | reverse complement strand
CCGACTCGATCCCGCCGATCAGCATCATGAACCCCGAGCCGAATGGGCCGGCCGAGCCGCACGGCGCGGGCGGCAATGCCGAGCCGCGCAAGCGCTTGGAAAAGCCGGGCGCTCATGAGGTGCGTCAGCCGGGCGGGTCAGGGCCCGAGCAGGTCAATAGCGATCCGGTCTGGACCCCCGCGCCGGCGCAGACGCGCTGAGAGAGTTGCGGCTGACGCCCCATTGCGCGGGCCCCACGGCCCGCTACTGATGGGGCATCATGTTCGGCTCGGTCCTCATCGCCAATCGCGGCGAAATCGCCTGCCGCATCGCCCGCACCGCGAAGCGCCTCGGCATGCGCACCATCGCGGTCTATTCCGCGGCCGACGCCGATGCGTTGCATGTGCGCCTCTGCGACGAAGCCTATCCGATCGGACCCGCCGAAGCGCGCGAAAGCTATCTGTCGACTGCACGGCTGATCGAAGCCGTCCAACGCGCGCGCGCCGAATGCATCCATCCGGGCTACGGCTTTTTGTCCGAGAATGCCGATTTCGCCGAAGCGTGCGCACGAGCAGGCGTTGTCTTCGTCGGGCCGCCGCCTGCGGCGATCCGCGCCCTGGGGCTCAAGGACCGCGCCAAGGCGTTGATGGAAGCGGCCGGCGTGCCGGTCGTGCCCGGTTATCACGGCGAGCGTCAGGAGCCGAAATTCCTCAAAGAGAAAGCCTACGAGATCGGCTATCCGGTGCTGATCAAGCCGGCGGCGGGTGGCGGCGGCCGCGGGCTGCGCCGGGTCGAGCGTCATGCCGAATTCGAGGCGGCGCTCGACGCCGCGATCCGCGAATCTGAGTCCGCATTCGGGGCAAGCCGTGTGCTGATCGAGAAATACATCGCGGCGCCGCGTCATATCGAAATACAAATATTCGCCGACCGCCACGGCAACGTCGTCCATCTCGGCGAGCGCGATTGCTCGCTGCAACGCCGGCATCAGAAGATCGTCGAGGAGGCGCCGGCGCCGGGGATGACCGCCGATTTGCGCGCGCAGATCGGCGCGGCGGCCGTCGAGGCCGCGCGTGCGGTCCGCTATAGCGGCGCCGGCACCGTCGAGTTCGTCGCCGACGGCACCGCGGGGCTGCGCGCCGGCGCGTTCTGGTTCATCGAGATGAACACGCGGCTCCAGGTGGAGCACCCGGTGACCGAGGCAATCACTGGGCTCGATCTCGTCGAATGGCAATTTCGGATCGCCGCCGGCGAACAGCTGCCGCTTGCCCAGGAGCAAATTCGCCTGAACGGACACGCCGTCGAGGCACGCGTTTACGCCGAGGATGCCGAGAACGGCTTTTTGCCGTCGCCCGGCCCGATCGCGGCCCTGCAATGGCCGGCCGGCATCCGCGTCGATGCCGGCGTCGAGGCGGGCTCGACCATCTCGGCGTTCTACGATCCGATGATCGCCAAGCTGATCGCGCACGGGGCAACGCGCGAGGCCGCGCTCGATCGGCTGAAAAGCGCGCTCGAACACACCGTGATTGCCGGGCCGCGCACGAACCTTTGCTTTCTCATGGCGCTGTGCCGGGCGCCGGCGTTCCGCAGCGGCCGCATCGATACCGGGTTCGTCGACCGCAATCTCGCGGCGCTTGGCGGCGTGCCACACCAACCGGACTACGCCGCCGCGGCACTCGGCGCCGCCCGTCTATTGGCGCAGTCGTTCGGCGGCACAGCGCAAACAGTCGCGTTGGACGGCGAAAACAGCGAGGCGGACTCGCCGTGGGCGGCGCGCGATGGCTTTCAGCTTGGCGGCCCACGCAGCCTAACCGTGCCAGTCGTGGTCGACGGCGTTAGCCTCGAGGCGACGGTGAGCTACGGGGCCGACGGCATTGGCGTCGCCGTCAACGGCGCAGCGCCTGCGCAAGACGCGCAAACCTTTGCCGCCGGCGAGGACGTCTACGTTCTCCGCCACGGCCGCCAGACGCGCCTGCGCCTTGCGGATTTTGCCGCAAGCGCGCTGGCCGAGGCCGGCGAAGGCACCATCGTGGCGCCGATGCACGGGCGCTTGCTCGAAATCTTCGTGCACCTCGGCGACCACGTCGCCGCCGGTCAGCGGCTTGCCATAATCGAGGCGATGAAGATGGAGCACACGCTCTCGGCGCCGTTTGCCGGCACAGTGCGCGCAATCGCCGCCGCGCCTGGCGCCCAGCTTGTGGAAGGCGCCGAGATCATGCTGATCGAGCGCGGCGAAACTCGGTAATGTGAGGTCATGGCTCTGCATCTCATCAAATTGTGCGTCGGCTGCGACTCGGTTCGCGACCTGCAGGACTGGATCAGGCAAAAGCTGAAGGACAAGCGCCGGCGCGGCGAGAAGGCCGAGCATATCCACCGCACCCGCATGGTGCCCAAGCGCGCCGACGAACTGATCGACGGCGGCTCGCTCTATTGGGTGATCCGCGGCGAGATCATGTGCCGGCAGCGCATCCGCGCGGTGCGGCCGTTCCGCGACAAGGACGGCGTCGGGCGCTGCGGCCTGGTGCTTGAGCCCAAGGTGGTGCTGGTCACGCCGCGGCCGTACCGCGCATTCCAAGGCTGGCGCTATTTCGCGCCGACGGACGTTCCGCCGGATCTCGACAAAGCGGCGCCCGGCGCCGCTGCCATGCCGGAAAAGCTGCGGCGCGAGCTGCGCGAACTCGGGCTGATGTGAGTTGTTGTGGCCCAAACGCCACAAGAAAAATAACGTCAGCCGTCCCCTATCTGGACGGCATGCTATACGCGAAGATTGAGACGGAGCAGGCCGCGTTGACCCTGGAACAACTTCACGCCGAGCTGGTCGGAAAGGTGCCCGATCATCGGAAAGAGACTAATCGGCTGCGCAAGACCATGCTGCACGTCGAGACCATCGTAAAGCCGCTGCAGCTGGCTACGACGTGCGTCCGATGCCGTGAGACGCCGTGAGCCTAATCCATAGTTTCAGAAGGGTGCCGTATTACGCCACGCCGAACCCACTCCGCAAAGCGAACGGTGGTCCGCTCTCGGCGCGGGAAATCGCCACGGCGATGCTGAGGAGTGCGGTGTGACTAATCCCGACAAGGCCAACCTGGGCACGCTCATCGGCAGCACATCCTCGCCCCTGCAAAATGATCGCGGGCGAGGCATGGCGCGGCATGACGGCTCAATCCCACCGCGTGGACCACTGAATACGCAGCGAATGAATCAGATTTTCACGCTCGACAATTTGCCTGATTTCAGACACGGTGACTTGCTAATTACATCTGTGAGTCGCGTTGCGCGATAGTGGCGGTGAACATATATATTTAGCAGGAATACCAAGGTGTGCGGCTCGCCAGCTCGCACGATGTAGTTGGTTTCCCCGTTGACTCCGGCAAGCGTCCAGGCTTGATTAAACCTTGACGGGTGTCACCTTTCCGTCATTATGCAGCCACCCGCTGGGGTCGGATTGACCTGGAAGAACAATCCCAGGGCGAATTTGTTGAAACTTGCGTAAAAAGGGGCAGAGGGGCTTACCTTTTCCGGAACATGGGCCGGAGCAACGTTTTCTTAGGGCTAGCCCCCACAAAATAGGGGAGGATCAAAAGATGCTTGATCCAGTTCGCCGACTGACAGCCAGTGTATTGACCAAAGATATCAAATACTTCCGCGAGGGCCGCGATCACGCGGGCCGCACTCATTTCAGAGAGGACATCCGCTCAATTGTCGGCGGTGCACTGGCGGCGGCGCTTATCGTCGCCGCCGTGGCCAATATCGTCCAAATTCCTGAGATGCCTGCCGTGACCGCTGTGGCGGCCGGCCTTGGCGGCCTAGCGGGCCATTTCATCTGCTGACAAAGGGGACTGGGGCTCGCTATGCATTGGCTCCTTTCGGGGGTGGGGCCGCTTATTGCCGGCGCTATAGCCGTGATCATCTGGCATCAGCGGCGCGCGAGAAAGCGTTATCTTCGCCGCAGAGCTGACTACGTGTGGGCATTCCTTAATGGCGGAATTGCTTACGTGATGGCCGCACTACTGGTTGTCCATTACGTAGGCAATCTTTCGTATTCTCAAGAGCTCACCAATGGTTTTGGTGATACGCAGGTTACCGTGGCTTTTGTTGCTGCGCTATTTGAATCGGTATGGTCTTATATGGACATGTGGCATGGCGTTGGGCTGATTCCGCCAGCTGGAGGTTAAGCGCGGCGTTCGTGTCCTTATTTGTATTCGCAGAAATCGACCGAAGGCTTAGGGGCCATCGCCAGCCTGCAACACACGGACCTGTTCGCCGTTGGAGCGGCGGCGTCCAGTTTGCGCCGGTATTGAGGCTCGGCAGAGTCGGCGAAGCCGCCCCGCCACAACCGAGTGGCATCTGGGCCATAATACCGCTGATGTGAGTTTTTTGCGCGCATGGCGCCGCCGTGCCCGATGCCGTAAACTCCGCGCCTCCTGCCCAAGCCGGCGTTGCGGAGTAAGCCGATGATCATCGAAAATGAAAAAGACGTCACCGACGCGGTGCTGCGCGAATATGCGCGCACGCGGAATCCGCGGCTACGCGAGATCCTGGCGGCTCTTATTCGCCACCTGCACGACTTTGCCCGCGAGGTGAAGCTGACCGAGCAGGAATTTCATACCGCCATGGCCTATATCGTGGCGCTCGGCCAGCACTCCAACGAGACCCACAATGAAGCCGTGCTGATGGCGGGCTCGCTCGGCCTGTCGCCGCTGATTTGCCTCCTCAATAACGGCGACAACGGCAGGACCGAGACCGATGCCAACATGCTCGGCCCGTTCTGGCGCATGCACTCGCCGGCGACGCCGAACGGCGGCTCGATCGTGCGCTCGCCGACGCCCGGTTCCGCTCTGTTTGTCGATGCCACCTTTCTCGACACCGCCGGCAGGCCGATCGAAGGCGCCGAGGTCGACATCTGGCAATCCTCGCCGGAGGGATTTTACGAAAACCAGGATCCGGTACAGGCTGATATGAATCTGCGCGGCAAATTCACCACCGATACGCAAGGCCGCATCAGCTT
Source organism: Xanthobacteraceae bacterium (assembly GCA_030044035.1). GTDB lineage: Bacteria > Pseudomonadota > Alphaproteobacteria > Rhizobiales > Xanthobacteraceae > BOG-931. The sequence continues at coordinate 141 of JASHWN010000444.1, read as the reverse complement.
TCGCAGCGTCCTGCCGGCCGGTTATCCGATCCCGATCGACGGGCCAGTGGGTGAGCTGTTGCGCGCGGCCGGCCGGCACAACATGCGGCCGTCGCACCTGCATTTCCTGGTTTATAAGCCGGGCTTCAAGACGCTCATCTC
>JASHWN010000443.1 GCA_030044035.1 Xanthobacteraceae bacterium | reverse complement strand
TCATGCAAGCTTCTTGATAGGCGGGGAGATCGTCGCGCATGAAAGCATTGCAGGCGCGGGCGCGCAGCTTGGCCAAAGTTTCAAGATCGATCCCGGGAAACGCCAGCACCCGGGCGGCTGGAACGGTCATGCTCCCCTCCTACAAACGTCATTGCCTAAGCCAAGGCGTCGTGCGGCCGTTAATCGGATCGCCCATCGAACAACGGCAGCTCGAAGCGAACGGTGTGGCCGTAATGGCCGTCGATCATTTCCAGTTTCGCGTTCAGACTGTGCGCAAAGGTTCGCATGAGGTCGGTGCCGGCGCCGCCGTGGCGCAATGCCTTGCTCGGAAGCTCGTGTGCCCGCCCTGCTCCGTCATCTTTTATCTCGATAAGGAGTCCGTCGCGGCTTGTCCTCCTGCAGGCAATGCAGATAATGCCGGGCTCGTCGAACGGATGCGAATATTTGATCGAATTGACGAGCGCCTCGCTCGCAATTACGCCTATGGCAATGGCTTGTTTTGCCGTAACCAATGCTTCAGTATCGAACGAACATAAAATCTTCATGCGTTCGACGTGTGCGAATGAACAGCGCACCGCCTCGACAATTTCGGCCAAATAAGCGCAAATCTCCACGCTTGTCGCGTGCGAAGAACTCGTCAGCAGGCGGTGCAGCCGCCCGATCGCATCTATTCTCAATGACAGCTGCTGCAACGAACGCCTGATCGAAGAGAGGTCCGGCGTCTCATCCTGACTGAGGGAAAACAGCTCGGAACGCACGTATTCGGCGATGATCGTCAGATTATTTGCAATCCGATGATTTGCCTCTGCTGCGGCGTCTGGAGGCTCGGCGGCCCGCGTCGTCTCGCAGGCAAGCTCCGCCAATCGGGGTGCCATGATTGCCCCTCATTGCTCCCGTGGTTGCGAGGCTCATAGTGCATAATCTAGCCATGTTGGGGAGATATCAGAAGGAATCGTGAGGTTCGCCTGCCGTATCAGTCAGCGCATTTTTACCTGATTTTTGATGTAATTTTGGGATAATTCGCAAAACCGTTTATGCGAAGGGTTCGGTCAAGCAACAAAGCCACCCGGTGTTCAGCTTGCAACGCGCTCAAAGACCGGCAAGAATGGAGCGGCCGAGTGGTAGCCCCGGGGATGCCATGAGTACTCTTGCGCATGACGAGCCGGTCGTCTTCGTGGTCGACGACAGCGCGGATGTCCGGGACGGCTTGAAAGCACTGCTCGAATCGGTCGGCTTACGATGCCAAGCCTTCGACTCTGCCAAAGAGTTTCTCGGGCGCGCGCCTGAAGTCGGACCGAACTGCCTCATTTTAGATGTGCGGTTGCCCGAAGTCAGTGGCCTGGACGTGCAAACCGAGCTGGCGCGCGGCTCGAGGAACATTCCGACAATCATCATTACCGGACACGGCGATATTCCCATGACGGTGCGGGCCATGAAGGCCGGCGCAGTGGCGTTCCTGACAAAACCCGTTCGCGAGCAAGACCTGCTTGATGCGGTTTACGGGGCAATCGAGACAGACCGGGCGCGCCTCAATACAGAGTCAAAGACTCGTGAGTTGCGCGCAAGGTACGAGAGCCTGACCGCCCGGGAACGCGAGATATTGCCGCTGATAACGGCGGGCCTTCTGAACAAGCAGATCGCCGCCGAGGTGGGCTTAAGTGAAGTGACGGTGAAGGTTCATCGCCATAAGCTGATGGCTAAGTTGAATGCAAAGAGATTGCCCGACCTGGTAAGAATGGCCGACGAACTGGGCATTAAGCGCGAGTCCTGATTTTTTTGTATTAAGCGCTACTCCTTTTCTTTTTGCAGTTCCTTCGCGCTTCACGCCGCCATCTACTGCGGTCCTGAACGTATCAAGCCGACACGGCGTTACCTTGGCGGTGGGGAACACGCCTCATGTGCCAAAGTCTATTGCCCCGAGCCAATTGCGTGCGCTGAAAACGCATCGGCGTAATGGACATCCCGCGGCACAAGAGGAAATAGAGAACCATCATGATGGGAGCTCGCACCATGAAAACGGTTTTGAGAACTCTGAACGCTCGGAAGTCACGGCCTGTATTGTTGTTGGCGGCAAGCCTGGCCGTCGTAACGCTTGTCGCCTCTACGCCAGCCGATGCGCAATGGGGCTGGCGAGGGGGATGGGGCGGCGCGGGCTGGCGCGGCGGTTGGGGGGGCTGGCGTGGCGGTCGGGGGGGCTGGCGCGGCGGTTGGGGCGGCGTAGGCTGGCGCGGCGGTTGGGGCTGGGGTGGCGGCTGGGGCTGGCGACCGGGCTGGGGCGCTGCAGCGCTTACCGGTGCCGTTATCGGCTACGGGCTTGCAAGTCCCTACTACGGCTACGGTTACGGCTATGGCTATCCGTATGGCTACGGCTATGGCGGTCTTTACAGCTATTACCCGACCGCTTCCTACTACGACTATTACGACGGCGACTGGTAGGAGGCTCCGGAAACTCCTGGTCCGCGCGCCATCACCCGTCCGCGTGGTTGCGCGCGGATCACCGCGCCTCGACGCCTAAAGCCTTTTCGAGGCAGCCACTCAAGGTTCGTTCGCACCATGGCTTTGTCAGACAGGCGATGGCACCGGCCCGCAACACTCGATCTCGGATCCGCTCATCGAAATAGCCGGTCACGAAAATGATCGGGATGCGATAGCCGTCGGCGATCAAGCGGTCCTGCAATTCGGGTCCCTTCATGCCGGGCAATTGCACGTCGACGACCAGGCATGCGGTTTCACGCATGGCATCGGCTGACAGATACTCTTCGGCTGTACCAAACGCAGCGCAATTGTAGCCGCAGGAGTCGAGGTAACAATTCATCCCTTCGCGGCTCCACGGATCATCGTCGATGACGGAGACAAGCGACGGCTTCGCGTTTTTCGCGCTGTGGTCCCGCCGATATTTTCCGCTCGAGCGCATCGCTCGCGATGAGGGCCGTGGTCCCAGCTGCACATTGCGCAGGCTGGAACACGAGCCAGCTTGCAGTTCTGCACGAAAGCGCGAACAAGCTGATGCGCTCCGGTATTCGCAGAAATAGAGCAGGTCGCGTTGCCCCACCGATCGGAACGGTTCCTTGCCGAGGCGTCGAGCCCCGACGGTGTTTACTACGTTGTGGTTGACGCGGGAACCGCTGGCTTGCAGCACGGAACCCCCCTGACACCCTTGGCGAGAGCGACACAACTATCATAAAACTGTCCAAAACGAACGAACTAAAGCGAGTAACCACAAACATCAAAAGATAAGCCGACTATACCAAAGGCTATATTGTGGAGGCCGTCGGCGAGCGCAAAACCTGACTTTGTTGCTTTTTCGCTGCACCTGATGGCTGCTTACATCAAGGTTGCGCTTGTTGCTGGGGCGACATGGACATATCGGCCGAGCTCCGGAAGCGGTCTCTGCAGACAGCCCGTTTGGATCAAGATCCAACCGGGACTGCCGCCGCCGAACACCGAACCGGGACGTTCGACGACGATTTCCCGGTAGTCATCACAGCAATGCCGATAAACGCGGCACAGCACAGGATTGCGCTTGCCGTGGTTGCGTTGCTGTTTGCAATCGACGTCGCTGTAGCGCCCTTTGCGGCGGTACCTGCAGCCCACGTTGACGCTTTCATTCCAGTGCTGCAGAGCGTGGCGTGCGTTATCGACCTCATTACTGCCGGTTTGCTGTTCTCGCAATATTCGATTCGGCCGCTGCGTGCGGGGCTCGCCATCGCCAGCGGATATCTGTTCAGTGGGTTGTTCGCGTTTGCGCAAACGCTGGCTTTCCCCGCAGCCTATTCGGCGCCCGGTCTGATCGGTGACGGCCTCAACACCGCCGCTTGGCTCTTTGTCCTCTGGCATACGGCCTTTCCAGTGGCGGTACTGACCTATGCATTGTCGAAAAACCGGGAGGAGATGCCCGGCGATCCCGTCAAGTCGCCGACCAGGGCGATCCCGGCGACGATCGCCGCAGTGCTTGCGGCGACGGCGGCGCTGACATTTGTGGTGTCTGCCTTTCCCGCGCTTCTGCCAGCTCTTTACGCGGATCAGGCGCGACAGACCATGTGGGCTAGTGCCGCCAACGTTTACCTATGGCTGTTAAACAGCGCGGCGCTCGCAGTGTTGTTCTGGCGCAGGCGCACCATTTTGGACCTGTGGCTGATGGTCACGTTATTCGCTTGGTGGCCAAACTTTTTGATGGCGATTTTCTTCACGGTGGTGCGATTTAGCATCGGCTGGTATATCTTTCGTTGTCTCGCGGTGGTCGCCAGCTCCACGCTGCTCTTCGTTCTGCTGGCCGAAATGACCATGCTCTACGCGCGCCTTGCCAGCTCCATCCTCCTGTTGCGACGTGAACGCACCGGTCGGCTGGCGAGTGTAGAAGCTGCCTCAGCCGCGATCGCGCACGAAATCAGGCAGCCGCTGGCCGGAATCGCTTCGCTCGGCTCTGCAGGACTGAGATGGCTCGACAGAAAGCCCGTCGACGTCGAAAAAGCGCGGTCATGCTTTAGTTCTATTCTAGGAGCAGCCCAACGCTCCGAGGAGATCATTACCAGCGTCCGCGGTCTGTTCAAAAAGACGCCCAACCACCGGACAATGGTTCAGCTCAATGACGTGAGCCGATTGGTCATGAGACTCGCGCGCCACGATTTGCTCACCAGCGGGATAGCGGTGACCACCGATTATCAAGAGGACCTGCCGCCGATATATGCCGACCACACGCAGCTCCAGCAAGTCATCTTGAACCTGGTCAAGAACGCCATCGATGCGATGCATGGTCGGCCTCTCGGCGAGAGGCGGCTGCGGCTCGCAACCGGCTCCGACGGGCATTCGGCCGTCTTGTTCTACATTCGCGATTCCGGGCCGGGCGTGGCCGCCGAGGATCGCGAGCGCATATTCAATCCGTTTTTCACGACGAAATCGACCGGCATGGGACTGGGCCTTTCCATCTGCAGGACGATCATCGAAGAGCACGGCGGTACTCTGCGACTCACCAAAAGCGGGCCGGCAGGATCGACGTTTGAGATCTCGTTGCCGATCGCCGCGTCGCAACAGGCTGCCGAGGCCAAGCCAGCCGCCGGCGCGGCAGACCGCCCCACGCCGCCGCTTGTTCCAGGATAGTCGGAAGCCGAGCAGTATTGTCATCTGCGGCTATGCAGACGAAGGCAATTCGTTGGATCTTATGTTCTGATGACGCAGCGCTCTCAATTGCCGAGCGCCTGGACAAGGCAACTGATCAGAGCGCTTTCGTCGCAGGGTTTGGTCAGATACGCGAGCGCTCCGGCGTCGATTACGCGGTTTCGGACTCGTTCGTCGAACAGCCCCGTAACAAACACGATCGGCGTCCTGCCGCCGTCCGCGGCCAAATGATCCTGGAGCTCCGGACCGCTCATGCCGGGCAAATGAACGTCCAGGATCAAGCACGCGGTATACGGTTTGGACTCTGAACCGAGGTACTCTTCGGCCGACATGAACGTTGCCGAGCAGTAGCCGAGCGACGCTATCAACGCATTGATGCCCTCGCGGGCGCATTGGTCGTCATCGACAATCGCAACCAGCCCATTGCGGACGCGGCCCGATTTGCGACCCGCTTTATGCGAACCTGGCATTTCAGGCGAGGCCGCTTCTGACCGACCGCCACGTTGGCTTGCGCAAAAGCCCCCCAGGCGCTCCGTAACCGCCTTCGAGCGACCTAATGATGTCCAGCTGCCATCCAAACGGCAAAAACGGCGTCGAACCGCCGAGCCGGCCGTTGTTGCCAACTCTCGACGTCCAGCTGCGCTATGAAGACAAGCCGCTACGTGCGCGTTTGTGTCTTGGAGCACAGCATCCTCCCCTGGGATACGAGCGAATCCTAACGTACTCCTATGCGACGTCTACTGTGACAAGTGACAGCCTCCCTGGCTGATATGAGTTGTGGAACGATTCTAAGGTCCTCATCAGCAGTTTCAGGTCCGCTTTTTCGCCTGTGTTCGACGATAGTTCGCCGCTGTTTGACGAAGGGGAGGCAATTAGAAGCAAAACTCGCCCGCGTCCATTATGCCAACGCATTCTTCAAGCATCGGATTGGATTGAGCTGATACCCGACAAGCGAACTCGGGGTGGCTGTCGTCCGAGACCTTTCGCTATGACGGCTTTCATTCGGAAAATGCCGCAGGTCTTCGATCCCTGGCGAAATTATATCGCTTCGCGCTCAGCCAACCTTTGCATGCCGCTCCCGAGCTAAAAAGCCCCACCTAAAACCTGTTCATCGACAACCCCAGATAGATTACCGGCCGCCCCTCCCCCGGCAGATCGTTGTACGCTCGATGTGCGATGCGATACTGTGATCCGGCTCGAGCTCGATCAGCGGGGCGATCCGATGAATTCGCCGAACTCTGGCGTTCCGGCGGCGGCCGGAACCGCAGAACTTTCCGGCATACGCGTCCTTGTTGTCGAAGATTCCTGGGACGTCGGCACGGGATTGAAGATGCTGCTCGAGGCGTGGGGCGCCGATCTGGTCGGCCCGGCCGCAACCACCGCCGATGCGCGGCGGCTGGTCTCGGAGCGCACCCCCGATGTGGCCTTGGTGGACATTAATCTGCGCAACGGTGAGCAGTCCTATCACCTCATCGATTGGCTGCACGAGCAGGGCGTGCGGGTTGTCGTGATATCGGGTTATCCCGACGTCTCGCTGGCAAAAGCAAAGGCCATCGCCATCCTGACCAAGCCCATGAGGGAAGACCTGCTGCTGGCGAGCCTGCGCTCGGTTAGACTAGACAGAGATAGGTAACTCGCCGCCCGACGCCGCAAACAGCGGCGACCTCCAGGACTGGCCTGCGCCAGGTCATGCTTCCTTGACCGGAATCTCAATTCTGCAGTTCACGCCTGCTGCCGCAAACACCAGGTCGACGCCGCCGCCGAGTTCGTGAGGAATGAGATTGCGTATGAGATTGGTGCCATAGCTCGGTTGGATGTCCGCCGGAACCGCCGGCCCGCCAGTCTCACGCCACAGCAAGACCAGGCGTGTCGCGGGTCCGCTCAAGTGAAGATCCCAAGCCACCGATACTTGGCCGCTAGGCGTCGACAGCGCGCCATATTTCGCAGCATTCGTGGCGAGCTCGTGCAGCACCCTCGCCACCGCCTGGATTTCGGTGGAGGCGAGCATCACATCCGGACCCCTGATCGTTATGTTGGCGCCCGTCATGTAGGGCGCCAGCTGGTTGCGGACCAGGGCGTCCAGGCCGACGCTCTGCCAGCCGCTCTTGCTCAACAGAGTATGGGCGGCTGCCATGGACTGGATGCGTCCGTCGAGCGATCGCAGAAACTCGTCGATTGACTGGCTTCCCTGGCGCGTGGAAGCGGCGACCACGGCAACCTGTGCGAGGACATTCTTCACCCTGTGGTCCAGCTCTGCGATCAGTAATTCTTGATGCTCCTCGGCACGCTTGCGCTCGGTGATATCGCGCACGACGCCGGTCAACATTTTCCGCCCCGCCACCTCCATGTCGCTGACTGCGAGCTCCACCGGAACGATCGAGCCGTCCTTGCGCTTTCCGGTCACCTCGCGGCCAGATCCGATCATCTTGACCTGAGCGTTCCGCGGATCGTCGTCCCGCTCACCGTCTCGCTCACGTCCGTAGAATTCCGGCATCAGTATTCTGACGGTCCGACCAACAACGTCTTCCGGGCCGTAACCAAAGACGCGCGCCGCTGCCGGATTGAGACTCTCAATCGTTCCTCGATCGTCGAGGGTAATGATGCCGTCGACGACGGTGTTAAGGATCGCCCGCATCCGGTTCTCGCTTTCGGTGATGACGGCCTCGTGCCGGCGTCGTTCGGCAAACAACGCAGCAAGCACGAAGGCGAAAATCGCCACGCCGAGGCTTCCAGCCTGAGCGGCGAAAACCTGGTCCGACATCGACAGCTCGGCGTCGCTGAAATGGCCGAGCCGGAAGATGAGCGCGCTGGCGATCATCAGCGATACAACGAAGACGGCGGCGGCTGTGAATGCCGGGCGGCAGCGAGCCGCCAGCCACAACAGCATTGGAAATAGCAGTTCGACCGGCGCAATTCGGTTCCACCAGGCCTCGGGTACTATGAAAATGATGATCGCAACTGCCACCGCTACGGCAATCACGGCGCCAACCCCTTCGATCAGCTCGCGGGGCGATGGCCGGTCGCGCACGAGCTCCGCCAGACCGACCATCAATGGTGCGGCGGTGATAATGCCGATTGCATCGGAGGAGGACCAGTGCTGCCATGTGATCAGCGCCGGCACGTGCGGACTGTGAAACAGTTTGTAGGCCACCGCTCCGCCGACCCCCGAGCACGCGGTCGCAACGACCGCCGCCGCCAGCAGCCACAGCACGTGGCGCAATCTGGTCAGGCTGAACTCACGACCGAGGTAGCGCTCGATCAACCATGCGGTCAGCAGGGCCTCGCCGGCATCGCACGACGCGAAAGCGATCGAGGCCACGATTGATCGGTCGCTGGTGAGATTGGCCACGATCGTCGCCGCCATAACGCCGATCGCCACCGGCCATCGTGCGTCACGCCCCAGCGCGATCAGGACGCCGGAAGAAACGCCCGCGGCCGGCCAAAAAACCGCCACACCATCGGGCTGGGTCAACAGAAACAGGCTCAGACGCGCAGATAGGAAATACGCCAGGCCCACGACGATGGTCAGCCTGATCGAAAAGATCAGCCGCCGCTTGGAGGCGGGGCTCCACGAGAATCGATTTTGGACCGGCGACCAAAAACTCCGCGGCATACGGGCAGCGTTCTCATAAAATGCAAAAATGCCGTGATCAAATTCACGAAATCTTGCGGAATTGCATATGCCAAAAGCTTACGCCGTCACGGGTTCTGGGGGGCGGCGCACCATTTCAGAAATCGTTACACAACAGCTCTTTCTGTTAGGCGTTTGCTATCCAACGTTCCGCCACGCCGATCGGCTACCGTTCGACTATGCGGCGGCAAAGGATGTCGCCGGAGGCTCGCGCGTCAGACGGCACGGCCGGCACTCGGTGCGGCCGTGTGAAACACACGGAAAATGCAAAGCCTGGCGCGCTCGGAGAGATTCGAACTCCCGACCCCCAGATTCGAAGTCTGGTGCTCTATCCAGCTGAGCTACGAGCGCGCGTCGGCGCACCATAGCGGCTTCGGCGCGAATGTCACTTGCTTCGGCCGAGCGCCTTACGGCAGCCGGAACATGAGCAACTGGTCGGTATTGCCGCCGCCGCCCGGCGTCAGCGAGCCGCCGACGAAATAGGCGGCGTCGCCGATGACGCCGCCGCCAAAGCCGTGGCGGCCGTGCGGCATCGGCGTCAACGTGGTCCAACGGCCGGTTTTTGGATCGTAGCCCTCGTTTTCCGGAAAAGTGTGATCGGGCGGCAGCTCGCCGCCGAGCACCAGGATGAGGCCGTGGTAATAAGCGCCGGCGAGGCCGCTGCGCGGCGTCGGCAGCGGCGCCGCCGAACTCCAGCTGTCGGTCGCCGGATCGTACACGTCGTGCAGCCCGGTGCGCTCGACCGGGCCTTTGAAGCGGCCGCCGATGACGTGGATTTTGCCGTCGACCGCGACCACCACCATGTGATCGCGCGCGGTCGGCAGCGGCGCCGCCTTGCTCCATTTTCCGGTCTGCGGATCAAATACTTCGTGCGCCGCTACCACGACGGCGTCGGGACCGCGGCCGCCGATGACGTGGATCTTGCCGTCGATCACGGCGGCGCCGGCCGAGCCGCGCGCCACTTGCATCGGCGGCAGGCTGCGCCAGCGATCGGTCGCCGGATCGTATTCGAACGCATCGGGGCCGGCGCCCTTGTGCACCGAGGCGGTGAAGCCGCCGAACGCGTAAATCTTGCGGCCCACCGTGGCGACGGCGAGATGGTCGCGGCCTTCCGGCAGCGGCGCCCGGGCACGCCAGGTATTGGTCACCGGATCGTATTCGTCGTGGAAGGGACCCGCGAAGCCATTCACCGAGCCGCCGAGCGCGTGCAATTTGCCGTCAAGCGCAACGGCGGCAACTTCGCCGCGCGCGGCCGGCAATGGCGCCTTCAGCG
>JASHWN010000442.1 GCA_030044035.1 Xanthobacteraceae bacterium | reverse complement strand
CGGCAGCTTGAGCACGGCGCGGCCGAGCGCGATGGCGCCGGAGGAGACCACCAGGATATCGCGCTTCTTGCCATGCAGCGCTGCGAGATCGGCGGCGAGCGACGCAAGCCACGCTTCTTTCAGCTTGCCCGCCTGCGAATCGACCAACAGCGATGAGCCGACCTTGACGACGATGCGGCGGAAGTCGTCGAGACGCGGCGCCTTCATGGCCGCAACTGTGGTTGCACTTGCTGGCGAAACGCGCACACGATCGTCGACCCGGCTGTTCATCGATCCGCTTGTTACGACGCTGGCGCGCGCACCTCGACGCCGGCGCGCTTTTCGATCGGCTTGATGACCTCGGTGATATCGCATTGCGATCCGAGCTCATCGCAGGCCAGCTTCAAGAGCGCCGCGACCGCCTCGATGGCGTCGACCGGCACGCCGAGCGCCTTGGCTTCGGAGATGAACAGGTTCACGTCCTTGAGCATCAGCCCGGCGGTGAAGCCCTGATTGAAGCTGCGCGGGATGACCACCTCGGGGAATTTCTGCTCGGTCGCCGTGCTGCGTCCGGAACTGGCATTGATCACGTCCACCATGACGCGCGGATCGAGACCGGCCTTGACGCCGGTTACGAAGGATTCGGACGTGCTGACCGTGGCGGCTGCAGACAGTACGTTGTTGCAAAGCTTCATGGTCTGGCCGGCGCCCGGCCGGTCGCCGATATAGAAAAACTTGCCGATCACTTTAAGCGCAGGCTCGACCGCCTCGACTTCGGCGCGCGGCCCCGACGCCATGACGGCGACCGTGCCCTTGGCGGCGCCGCGTACGCCGCCGCTGACCGGCGCGTCGATCTGCACGATGTTCTTTGCCGCCAGCAGCTTGAAAATGCGCTGCGCCATCACCGAGCCGGTGGTCGAAAGATCGACGAAGCGGCGCACGCGCTTGCCTTCGATCACGCCGTCCGGGCCGGTCGCGACTTTCAGCACGATGTCGGGCGTCGGCAGGCTCGCCATCACGGTTTCGGCCGCGTCGGCGACTTCGCGCGGCGAGCGCGCGGCGACCGCGCCGAGCGCCGCAATATTGCCGATCGCCTCCTGGCGCACGTCGTAGACGATGACCTTATGCCCGGCCTCGACCAGCCGCCGCGCCATGTGCGAGCCCATATTGCCGAGCCCGATAAAGCCGATGTCCATGGAGTCCCTCCTGACTGTGAGCGTTCTTCCTGAACACGCTGGAGCGGCAATGGAGAAGATGGAGAAGCTAGGCCTATTCTACGCCCGCTTCATCGACAATATCTTCACCCGCGATAGCGGGGGAGGACGTTCTCGCGACGCGCTTCTTCATCCTCCCCACGCCCATGGCGATGAGAGCGTCGAGGAATAACGACGACAGGGGTAGCTTTTAAGCTACAGAGCGCTATATGATCCAATCGCTGCGCTATCAGCGCGCGGATGGCCGCGAGCCCTTCAGCGAATGGCTGAACGGCTTGCGCGACCTCAAGGCGCAGGCGCGCATCCGGTGCGGCTGAATCACTTGGCGCTGGGTAACTTCGGCGATTGCGAGCCGGTGGGCGAAGGCGTCCTCGAACTGCGCGTCCATGTAGGGGCCGGCTATCGCGTCTATTGCGCCCGGCATGGCAAGGCGGTCGTGCTGCTGCTCACGGGCGGCGACAAATCGAGCCAGCAGACGGATATCAGGCGAGCGAAGGAATTGTGGGCGGACTGGAAGCGGAGGCAGGCATGAAAAGATTGAAGGGATCGCGCTCCCATCATGAGGCGGAAATCGCCGAACTCGCCGCCAACCGCGAGCTGGCGATGGAATATCTGAAAGCGGCGCTGGAATCGCTCGATGATCCGGAGGACCGCGCGGCGGGCCTGTTGGCTCTGCGCACGGTGGCGGAAGCCTATGGCGGCCTCGGCGCGGTGGCGGCCGAAGCCGGGATCAGCCGCGAGTCGCTCTATCGCGCGCTCTCGCCCAAGGGTAATCCGACGCTCAAGACCCTGCTCGCCGTATTGAAAACGGTGGGTTTGCGGCTTTCGGTCGAATCCGAAACGCGCATCCACGCTTGAGAATTGCACGTCTATCGCGCCGTTGCGCCCGGCGATACTCGGCGCGAGGAGCACCGCGGCGCGCGAGCGGCATTAAATGCCGGATTGCGTCTTGGCAATCCGGAAGCAGCGCGACCGCAGCACCGCCGATTCCCCGGCTGGCGAAGGCGCAAGCCGGGCTACTTGCTGTCACCGGGTCGCGCGTCGCTTCAGATGAACAAGACTCTCGGCCTCGCTCTCGCTCATCTCCTCGGCTTTCTTCTCCAGGAGAAGTGCCGCGAGTTGCATCGGCTCCACGCTCACGCCCCCGCGAGCCCGCACTTTGGCGGCGATGTCCTCCAGCCGCTTGAGCGTTTGCGGCGTGAGCGGGACGAGGCGCCGCGCCGTCCAACGGGCATCCGTCGGCCGTCCACCGCCTGACGGCACGCGGAAACGGGTCTCGATATCGGCCACCAATTGTATCGCGCCGAAGTAGCCCCCTGACGCGGCGACCTTTCCTCGGCGTTCTGCGCCAAGGCCCCTTGCGATCTTGTCCATGTCCGGCCGCGTTTTCATGTCACTGGTCCTTCTCTGAAATCGCGAATGAACAGGACAAGCAGGACACGCTTGCGTCCGCTGCTGAGGACCCGCTGTGTTTTGCCGGACATCTTAGTTGGTTTCTTCGCCATTCGTCGATCAATATAGATCGTCGATATCGACGAAGCAAGCGCCGGATTGCGTCTTCCACCTACGCGCTCCGCGTTTTGGCGGCCTCAAACACGCCGAACCCCTGGATTTAATCCGGAGGGAACGCAGGAGAGTCGCAATCCGGCAGCAGCGCGAACGCGGCAACGCCGATTCTCCGGTTTGCGAAGGCGCAAGCCGGGATACCTGCTCCGCAAGTGGATTGATAAAATCGGGTTCTAAACTGCCAACGGCGGTAGGAGGCATACATGGCATTATTTGTTCATGTGGAGGACCAACTTATTCCGATCACTCAAGTCGCAAAAATCTTCGGTAGGGAAACCGAAGAGAGTAACCTCCTTTGGTATGTTCTTACAGTGGACGGAGTGGAATTCCGGATCAGCGTTGATGAGGTAAATCGGATCACAAGAGAGCCGAGAATCATTATCCCTGCATCACCAGGCGCAGTGGAACTCCGGGTTCGCATAAGTGATGAGATCGCGGGCGAAAGCGAAGGTAAGGAGTGGGAGCCGTATATTGAAGAGGCTCCAATTGTTGCGTGGCGCATTAAAGGTGACCAAGCTGACCTGCTCCCCGAAGCCATCC
>JASHWN010000441.1 GCA_030044035.1 Xanthobacteraceae bacterium | reverse complement strand
CGCTGACCAGACGCATTTGATTGCAGCGATGACGACGATCGAGGCGCTGATCGGCACGAAACCGCCGAATACAGCCTCGAGCCCTTGCGGCTACGAGCTGCGCGCGCCGGTGCCCGGCGATTTCGGCTGGATCGTCAAACGCCACGCCGAGCTTTACGCGCAGGAATACGGCTGGACCGAACCGTTCGAAGGCCTGTGCGCGCAGATCGTCGCCGACTTCGCCAACGATTACGACAAAAAGCGCGAACGCTGCTGGATCGCCGAGATGGACGGCGAGCCGGTCGGCTGCGTTTTTCTGGTCGAGGATTCGGCAAAAGTCGCCCGCATCCGGCTGCTGCTGGTCGATCCGAAGGCGCGCGGCCTCGGGCTCGGCGCCCGTTTGGTCGACGAGTGCGTGCGCTTCGCCCGCCGCGCCGGCTACAGCAAGATCACGCTGTGGACGCACAGCGTCCTTAACGCCGCGCGCCACATCTATCAGAAGGCCGGCTTCCGCCTTACCGGCACCGAGCGGCACAAGAGCTGGGGCCGGCCGGTGACGAGCGAGTTTTACGATTTGCGACTGTAATTCGTCATTGCGAGGAGCGAAGCGACGAAGCAACTGGATTGCTTCGCTGCGCTCGCAATGACGGGTCAATGCGGCTACGCCGTCGCGCCCTGCGCCTTCGGCCGGCGCAAGTGCTCGTCGAGCCGCGGCATGATCTCGACGAAGTTGCACGGCCCGTAGCGGTAGTCGAGCTGGTGCACCAGAATTTCGTCCCAGGCGTCCTTGCAGGCGCCGGGCGAGCCGGGCAGGCAGAAGATGAAAGTGGAGCCGGCGACGCCGGCGGTGGCGCGCGACTGGATCGCCGAGGTGCCGATCTTCTGGAAACTCACCACCAGAAACAGCGCCGAGAACGCGTCCATCCTTTTCTCGAACAATGGCTCGATCGCCTCCGGGGTGACGTCGCGGCCGGTAAAGCCGGTGCCGCCGGTGGTGATGACGACGTCGATGACCGGATCGTCGATCCAGGCCTTTACGCGCGCGCGGATCGTTTCGACGTCGTCCGTCACGATGCTGCGCTCGGCGACGACGTGACCGGCGGCGACGATACGCTGCACCAACAGCGCGCCCGATTTGTCGTCCTTGAGCGAGCGCGTATCCGAGATCGTCAGCACCGCGATTTTCAGCGGCACGAACTGTTTCTTCTCGTCCACTCCCGGCATGCCTGCACCGTAACATCACGACCGAAAAGAACGCGCCCCGTTCTTTCACTTCGTCATTGCCGGGCTTGACCCGGCAATCCATTGCTGCGTCGAGGCGGCATGGATGCGCGGGTCAACGGGGTCCCCGCGACGCCTTGCGTCGCGGGGACCCCGTCCCGCGCATGACAAGGCCTCATAATAGAGCCTTCCTCGGAGCAAAGATACCGCACGGAGGCGGCAAATTAACCATGTGTTTCCCGGCATTTATTGCCTAGCGAAAGGCCGTTGCGAGTAACCCGATTTTTACCTTGGCGCGGCATGCTCCGGTTTGTCGGTTGTAGGTCCCGCGTCGCCGGCCGCGTCGCCTGAGTCAGAGTTCTGAGTCATGGTTGTGTCGCGTCGCGGGGCGTCCGTCAGGACGCCCCGCGTGAGTTTTGAGTCGGCTCCGTCATCGCGCGTTCTCCTCGGCGACTGCGTCGCCGAACTGGCCAAGCTGCCGCGGGGAAGCGTCGATCTCGTCTTCGCCGACCCGCCGTACAATCTGCAGCTTGCCGGCGACCTCAAGCGCCCCGACGATTCGCGCGTCGACGCCGTCGACGACGACTGGGACAAGTTTTCCAGCTTTGCCGCCTACGACGATTTCACCCGCGCCTGGCTCACCGCCTGCCGGCACGTGATGAAGCCGCACGCCACGCTGTGGGTGATCGGCTCCTACCACAACATCTTTCGCGTCGGCGCCCTCCTGCAGGACCTCGGCTTCTGGATTCTCAACGACGTGGTCTGGCGCAAATCCAACCCGATGCCGAATTTCCGCGGCCGGCGCTTCACCAATGCGCATGAGACGCTGATCTGGGCGGCGCGCGACGCGGCGACGCGCGATTACACTTTCAATTACGAGGCGCTCAAGGCCGGCAACGACGACGTCCAGATGCGCTCCGACTGGTTCATCCCGCTGTGCACCGGCGAGGAGCGGCTCAAAGGCCGCGACGGCAAGAAGCTGCACCCGACCCAGAAGCCGGAGGCGCTGCTGGCGCGGATCATCCTGGCCGCGTCGCGGCCCGACGACGTCGTGCTCGATCCGTTCTGCGGCACCGGCACGACCGGCGCAGTGGCGCGCCGGTTGCGCCGCGGCTTTATCGGCATCGAGCGCGACCGCGACTATGCCGCCGCGGCAGAGGCGCGCATCGCCGCGGCCGAACCGTTGGCGCAAGCCGCGCTGGAAAACTTCATGACCGCGCGCGAGGCGCCGCGGGTGCCGTTTGCCGCGCTGATCGAGCGTGGCCTGGTCGCCCCCGGCGCCAGGCTGGTCGACGCCAAGCGGCGGCACCGCGCGCTGGTGCGCGCCGACGGCGCCATTGCGCTCGGCGAGGCGGTCGGCTCGATCCATCGCATCGGCGCGCTCGCGCAAGGACTCGAAGCCTGTAACGGCTGGACGTTCTGGCATGTCGAAACGCCGCGCGGCTTGCGGCTGATCGATACGCTGCGGGCGCAAGTGCGCGCCGAAATGAACGTCGCCGGCTAAATCCATTAGAGCCCGAGTCCGTGGGCAATGACCTTGCGCATCAAGCTCGGCAGTGCCTCGCCGGCGATGGCGTCGAGCGCGACCCAGCGCGAGCCTTTCGGCGCCGGTGCGTTTTTCGGAATTTCCGCCGCATACACCACAAGCTCCAGCGGGAAATGCGTGAACACGTGGCGCACGATGCCGGGAACACGGCGCCAGGAAATGTCTTTCTTTCC
>JASHWN010000440.1 GCA_030044035.1 Xanthobacteraceae bacterium | reverse complement strand
GGCTCAAATCCTTGTGCTCGCAGGCGAAGGTGAACTGGCAGCTGAGGTAATGACTGGCGTTCTGGTAGACGACGCCGCACACGTTGTTGGGATAATAGCCGGAGAACACCCGGTTCATCACCACTTGCGCCACCGCTTCCTGGCCGCGCAGCGGCTCGCCGCGGGCCTCGAAATAGATCGCGCCGGCCAGGCACTTTTCGGCCTTGGCACGTTCCTTGGCGCGCGCCTTGCCGACAAGCCCGAGGCGCTGCGCCGGACTGAGCCGCCGCGTCATATCGTCGGCGTTCAATTCCGCCGCGCCGGGTTGCTGCAGCGCTGCGAGCTCGAGGCCGGCCTCGCTCGGCGGCGCCGCCAGGATCGGCGCGGCGCCAGGCGCCCAGCGTTCCATTCCGCCAATCGAGCCGGTGACGATCGCGCCGAAATAGATATCGCCATTGCGGTCGTCGGGAGCGTCGTCGGCAAACGCCAGGGCCGTGTCGGCAAACAGTCCCGGCGAGTCCGATAATTCGCCCGAAGCGGGGATTGCGGCCGGCAAATCGGAAGCCTCGTTGATCAGTGCGGTCGAAGCGGGCGGCGCCTCGGCGGCCTTTTGATGCGATCCGGCCGCCGGCACCGGCGGCGCGGGACGCGCTGGCTCGGCCGGTGCGGCATCGATCGGCTGCAGTCGCGGCAAACTTTTTGACTCACGCGCAGCCGGCGCGACTTTGGCTACGGGCCAGCGATCGCCTTTGAGCCGCCGGTTGACGGTCGGATAGTCCATCAATGCCGCGTGCGCCTGCAGCGGCCGATCGATCGTCCACGTCGGGCGATCAATCGCACCGTTCGGGTCGAAACTCGCCAGTTCGAACACCGGCGGCCGCGGCATCGCCGTGCCGATCGGCTGTCGGCCGTAGCTGTAGGTCGCGGGCTCGATGGTCCCGAACGGCGACGGGATGAGATGCGGGTGCGGCAGCTGCACCGGTGCCGGCGGCGGCGACAAAAACGCGGCGATTTCCTGGCAACCGATCGAGGTCGGCATCAGCGCCATGCAAAATGCGCTGAGCCAAAAACGCGCGGAACAACAACCTCCCAACGCGAGAGTACGCGACGCCATATCCCCTACCCCAAACTCGCCGCGACGCTACACGAACGCGGTTACGCAAACGCTGCCACCGTGGCGCGGAAGCGACAGTTTGGAGTTTTTCAGCATTAACCTTGCGATCGCGTTAATCGCGCAACCATCGTCATTCCGGGGCCGAGCGAAGCGAGGAGCCCGGAATCCATAAGCCCGGCGCTGGGGTTATGGATTCCGGGTTCGCCGCTTCGCGGCGCCCCGGAATGACGAGAAGAGTCGATTAACCCTCTTGGCCCGCGCGCTTCCCCAACGCCGCTTGCGCGGCGGCGAGGCGGGCGATCGGCACGCGGAACGGCGAGCAGGAGACGTAGTCGAGACCGACTTCGTGGCAGAAGGCGACCGAGGCGGGGTCGCCGCCGTGCTCGCCGCAAATGCCGAGTTTGAGATTTTTGCGCACCTTGCGCCCGCGTTCGACCGCAATGTGGACGAGTTCGCCGACTCCTTCGCGGTCGATCGACACGAATGGGTCGACGCTCAAAATGCCTTTCGCCGTGTAGATGCCCAAAAAGCTCGCGGCATCGTCGCGGCTGATGCCGAACGTGGTCTGCGTCAAATCGTTGGTGCCGAACGAGAAGAACTCGGCGGTTTCGGCGATTTCGCCGGCCTTGAGCGCGGCGCGCGGCAATTCGATCATGGTGCCGACCTGATATTCGACATTGCGCTTGGTCTCGGCGGCGACGGTCTTGGCCATGGCGTCGATGCGCGCCTTGACGAGGTCGAGCTCGGCCTTGCCGGCGGTGAGCGGCACCATGATTTCCGGCGCCACCGGCTTGCCGGTTAAGCGGCTCGCCTCGACCGCCGCCTCGAAAATGGCGCGCGCCTGCATTTCGGCGATTTCCGGATAGGCGATGGCGAGCCGGCAGCCGCGGAAGCCTAGCATCGGATTGAACTCCTGCAGCTCGCGGGCGCGGTCGGCTAGCTTTTTCGGATCGGCGCCCATGGCTTCGGCGACCGCCGCGATCTCCTCGTCGCTGTGCGGCAGAAATTCGTGCAGCGGCGGATCAAGGAGCCGGATCGTCACCGGCAGCGCGCCCATGATCTTGAACAGCTCGACGAAATCGGCGCGCTGCATCGGCAGCAGTTTCGCCAGCGCGGCGCGGCGCGCCTGTTCGTCGCCGGCGAGAATCATCTCGCGCACGGCGCGGATGCGGTCCTCGTCGAAGAACATGTGCTCGGTGCGGCACAGCCCGATGCCTTCGGCGCCGAATTTGATCGCCGCCCGCGCATCGGCCGGCGTGTCGGCATTGGCGCGCACCTTCAGCTTGCGGAAGTCGTCGGCCCATTGCATCAGCGTTGCGAATTCGCCGGCGAGCGCGGGCTGCAGCATCGGCACCTTGCCGACCAGAACCTGGCCGGTCGAACCGTCGATGGTGAGCGTGTCGCCCCTTTTCAGCGTGACGCCGCCGGCGCTCATGGTCTGCGTGCGGTAATCGACGCGCAGCGCGCCGGCGCCGGAGACGCACGGCTTGCCCATGCCGCGCGCCACCACGGCGGCGTGCGAGGTCATGCCGCCGCGCGTCGTCAAAATCCCTTCCGCCGCGTGCATGCCGTGGATGTCCTCGGGCGAGGTCTCGACTCGCACCAGAATGACCTTGTGGCCTTGGCCTTTGAGCGTTTCGGCCTCGTCGGGCGAGAACACGATCTCGCCGCTCGCTGCGCCCGGCGAGGCCGGCAGCCCGGTGGCGATGATTTTCCGCTCAGCGTTGGGATCGATTGTCGGATGCAAAAGCTGATCGAGCGCCGCCGGATCGATGCGCGCGACCGCCTCTTGCCGGGTGATGAGTTTCTCGTCGGCGAGCTCCACAGCGATGCGCAAAGCCGCCTTCGCGGTGCGCTTGCCGCTGCGCGTCTGCAGCATCCAGAGCTTGCCCTGCTCGACGGTGAATTCGAGGTCCTGCATGTCGCGGTAGTGCCGCTCCAGCACGGCGTGGATGCGCTTAAGCTCGGCAAACGCCTCGGGCAGCGCCGCTTCCAT
>JASHWN010000439.1 GCA_030044035.1 Xanthobacteraceae bacterium | reverse complement strand
GGACTACACCATCATCGAGGCGCCCTTCCCCGCCATGCGCGCCATCCTCGCCGAGAAAAAGGCCGACCTGATCAGCGCCGTGCCGCCGTTCTCGCTCGATCCGAACTTGCGCGCCATCGCCAATACGCTGTTCACCCAGAAGGACGCCTTCGGCATTACCCAGCTGACCATGTGGACGGCACGCACCGGCTTCATCGACAAGAACCGTGCGGCGCTTACCGACTTCCTCGAAGACGTGGTGCGCGCGATCCGCTGGTACACCGATCCGAAAAATCATGAAGAGGCCGTCGCCATCGTGGCGCGGCTCAACAAGGCGCCGCCGGCGCGCATGGAATGGGCGTTCGGCAGCCGCGACCAGTATCGCGATCCAAACGGCATGCCCAATCTGGCGGCGCTGCAAAGCAATCTGCGGCTCCAGAAGGAAGTCGGGCTGCTGCGGCAGGATATCGACGTGAAGAAGTACGCCGACCTCAGTATGGTTACGGAGGCGGCCAATCGGCTGGGTTAAAAATTCGGGGACGCAGAATAGACCATCGATGCATGACGTAGCTCCGCGGCCTCGCTCGCTCCCCTATCGACGTCGCCTTTGGCTCGCGCTCGCGGCCGTTCTCCTCATCGGCCGGGCCGGTTACGCCCAGGATAGCAATGATCAACGGCGCTGCACCGGCGAATGGCGCGCCACCAATGAGGAGCGCATCGCGTCCTGCACCACGCTGATCGATTCGGGGCGTTATCAGGGGGCCAATCTCGCCGCGCTCTACAACAATCGCGGCGTAGCGCTGCGCGCGCAGGGCAACCTCACCGGCGCGCTGCAGGATTTTGGCCGCGCCATCAGCGGCGATCCGAAGTCGCCGCGTGCGTTCGCAAATCGCGCCGGCGCCTTGTTGGCCGAGCGCGACTTCGACGGCGCCATAGCGGATTTGAACCGAACCGTCCAGCTCGACCCCACGGATGCGACGGCCTTCATGACGCGCGGCAACGTCTATGACGAGAAAGGCGATCAGGCGCGCGCCATTGCCGATTACAACGAGGCGATCCGGCTGTCGCCCAATTACGCCGCGGCCTATTTCAATCGCGGCCTCGCCCACCGCCGCACCGGCGCGCTCGATCTCGCCATCGCCGATTACGGCCAGGCGATCCGGCTCGATCCGAAAAATGCCGCCGCCTTCAACAATCGCGGCATCGCCTTCTTCGACAAGAGCGATTTCGACCACGCCATCGCCGATTACAATGCGGCGATACGGCTGCAGCCCGACTTCGCCGCCGCCTACAACAACCGCGGCGACGCCTGGCGCGGCAAGGGCGATCTCGTCCGCGCCGATGCCGATTTCACTTCCGCCATAAAGCTGTCGCCGCAATTTGCGCTCGCCTACGACAATCGCGGCCTGGTCGCCTATCAGCAGCGCGATTACGACCATGCGATCGCCGATTTCACCGCCGCCATCGGCTTCGACGGCAAAAATGCACAGTACTACCGCAACCGCGCCAATGCCTACGACGATATGGGCAAAAGCGATGCCGCGATCACCGATTACGATATGGCCGCGCATCTCAGTCCAACCAATGCCGCGATTTATTACGACCGCGGCGTTGCGCTGCGCCGCGGCGGCAATCTCGACCGCGCCGTCGCCGACCTGAGCGAGGCCATCCGGCTCGATCCGCTTTTTGTCGCCGCCTATAACGAGCGCGGCTACACCTATTATCGGCAGCACGATCTTGTTCGCGCCATCGCCGATTACGGGGCGGCGATCAAGCTCAATCCGCGCTTCGCCATCGCCTACGACAACCGCGGCAACGCGCTGGACGACAAGGGCGAAACCGACCGCGCCATCGCCGACTACAACGCCGCGCTCGCCATCGATCCCGATTATGCCGCGGCCTATTACAATCGCGGCCTGGCGTGGCGCCGCAAGGGCGAGCTCGACCGCGCCATCGCCGATTACGACCAGGCGCTACGGCTGCATCCCACCGCCGCGGCCTACAACAACCGCGGCAGCGCGCTGTCGGCCAAGGGCGAACCCGCCCTGGCGGTCGCCGATCTCGACCAGGCGATCAAGCTCGATCCGCACGCGACCGACCCTTACATCAACCGCGGCAATGCCAAGCGCGAGCAGCTCGATCTTGCCGGCGCCATTGCCGATTACAGCCAGGCGATTGCGCTGTCGCCGCAAGCCGCGCTCGCCTATTACAACCGCGCCTGGGCGCACTATCTGGGTGGCGACAATGCCGACGCCATGGCCGATGTTGAAACCGCCATCAAGCTCGACCCGCGCTCCGCCAGCTTTTATTCGACGCGCGGCTTGATCCGCGAGCGGCTCGGCGACAACGAAGGCGCCGTTGCCGATTTCCGCCAGGCGCTCAAGCTTGATCCCGCCTTCCGCCAGCCCGCCGAGGGTCTCAAGCGGCTGCTAGCCGGCTCCGCCAAGAGCGACTAAGAACAGCCGGCAATGCAGTCCAATACCAACGGCCGCGCCGCACCGCTGATCGTCGCCGTGTCGCTGTTCATGGAAAAC
The DNA here is from genome assembly GCA_030044035.1 of Xanthobacteraceae bacterium. GTDB lineage: Bacteria > Pseudomonadota > Alphaproteobacteria > Rhizobiales > Xanthobacteraceae > BOG-931. The sequence continues at coordinate 1,188 of JASHWN010000439.1, read as the reverse complement.
ATGGACTCGACCGTGATCTCGACGTCGCTGCCGGCGATCGCGCGCGACATCGGCACCAACCCGCTGGCGCTGAAGCTTGCCATCACCTCGTACCTGCTGTCGCTCGCCATTTTCATTCCGGCGAGCGGCTGGACCGCCGACCGCTTCGGCGCGCGCAACGTGTTTCGCCTCGCCATCGCCGTGTTCGTGCTCGGCTCGATCGGCTGCGCGCTGTCGCACTCGATCGACCAATTCGTCGTCGCGCGCATCTTTCAGGGCATCGGCGGCGCCATGATGACGCCGGTCGGCCGCCTCATCGTGGTGCGTGCGATCGACAAGGAAGCTTTGCTCAACGCCATGTCGCTGTTGACCATTCCGGCGCTGATCGGGCCGATCTGCGGCCCGCCGCTCGGCGGTTTCATCACCACCTATGCGTCATGGCACTGGATCTTCATCATCAACGTGCCGATCGGGCTCCTCGGCATTGCGTTGGCGACGCGCTTTATTCCCGACGTCCGCACCGAATATCCCTACCCGTTCGATCTGGTCGGCTTCATCCTGTCCGGGCTCGGCATCGGCGGGCTGGCATTCGGGCTTTCCGTCCTGGGACTTGAGTTTCTGCCGGACTGGGTTGTCGCCGTGCTGCTCGGCGTCGGCGCGGTCTGTTCGCTCGCTTATGTGTTTTACGCGCGGCGGGCGCCGGCACCGATTCTCGATCTGCGGCTCCTCGAGCTACCGACGTTCCGCGCCAGCATTTTCGGCGGCTTCATGTTCCGGCTCGGCATCGGCGCCATGCCGTTTCTGCTGCCGCTGCTCTTACAGCTCGGCTTCGATCTGTCGCCGTTTCAGTCCGGCCTGATCACGTTCACCGGCGCGCTCGGCTCGATGTTCATGAAAGCCGCCGCGGTGACGGTGCTCAAGCGGCTCGGCTACCGCAACGTGCTTCTGTACAACAGCTTCATCAGCGCGGCGTTTCTCGCCGCCTGCGCCACGTTCGTGCCGGGCATTCCGTTCGCGGTGATGATCGCGGTGCTGTTGGTCGGCGGCTTCTTCCGCTCGCTGCAATTCACCAGCATCAACACGCTCGCCTACGCCGAGGTCGAGCCGCCGCTGATGAGCCGCGCCACCTCGATGACCGCCGCCGCCCAGCAGCTTTCACTCTCGACCGGCGTCGCCGTCGGCGCGCTGGTGGTCGAATTCATGCTGCGG
>JASHWN010000438.1 GCA_030044035.1 Xanthobacteraceae bacterium | reverse complement strand
GGCAGGCCGAACAGCTGTGCGCCGGTGGTGAAAGTGACGTATTCGGTGAATTGCGGGTTGTCGTTCATCGCGCTCACGCTGCCCGTTCGAAGCCGGTGTCCTGTTCCTTGATCGCCGCAATCAGCCCGGTACGGTCGAACTTGGCGACGAAATCGTGGAAGCCCGCGGCGCGGCCGCGGACGATCGCGTCGGCCGATACCATGGCGGTGATGCCGATGATCGGCGTGCCGGCGACGCCGGGCAGCGCGCGGATCGCCTGCGCCAGCGCAAAGCCGTCCATGTCGGGCATGTCGATATCGGTGACGACGAGATCGGGACGCCTGCCGGATTCCAGCGTTTCGAGCGCATCGGCTGCGGAGACCGCGGCGACCACTTGGTAGCCGGCGGCCTTGATCAGCGGCGTCAGCATGTCGCGGAAGAACGCCGAGTCGTCGACCAGAAGGACGGTGCGCTGCGGCCGCGCGGAGCCGCCGTCGCGGCGGCGGAACCAATCGGCAAAAGCCTGCGGCAGGAAATGGCCGACGTCGAGAATCTCGGTGGCGTTGCCCTTGACCACTGCGTAACCGAGCACGCCCGGCCGCTCGCTCGATACTTCAATGTTGAGCCGGTCCTCAACGATGTCGACGATCTCGTCAACGACGAGCCCCATCGAGCGGCCGCGGTCGGAAAACACCAGGATGGGCTGCGCACCGGCCTGCTTGAGGTCGGATTGGGTGTCGATGCGCAACAGCGGCATGAGCTGATCGCGGTACTGCACGAGATAGCGGCCGTCGGAAACTTCAATCTTACGGCAGTCGATCTCCTCGAGGCGGGTGACCAGCGACAACGGTACGGCCTTGGGCTGGTGCGAGCCGGCGCGGAACACGAGCAGCGAAACGAGATCGTTAGCGGCGTTCTCTTCGCGGTCTTCGAGTTCCGGCTTGTCGTCGCGGCCAAGCTGGGCGGCGCGGCCGAGCGTTTGTGCAATGCCGTTCGGATCGATGATCATGATCACCGAGCCGTCGCCAAGGATCGTGGTGCCGGAAAATGCCGCGATGTCGCGCAGCTTCGACGACATCGGCTTGATGACGATTTCCTCGGTATGGAATACGCCGTCGACGACGATGCCGAACACCTGGCTGCCGACCTGGCTGACGACGACAAAGCCGCCGTCGCCCTCGCCGCCCGAGAGCCGCAGCACGCCTTTGAGATGAATGAGCGGCAGGAGCTTGTTGCGCAGCCTTAAGACCGGCGTGTCCTTGATGCGCTCGATGCGGTGCTCGCCGTGGCTCGCCCGCACCAGTTCGAGCACCGCGAGCTGCGGGATGGCGAAGCGCTCGCCGCCCGATTCGACGATCAGCGCCGAGACGATCGCCAGCGTGAGCGGAATTTTGATGGTGAACTTGGCGCCGGCGCCAGCGACCGACTGCAGATCCACGGTGCCGCCGATCTGCTCGATATTGCTGCGCACCACGTCCATGCCGACGCCGCGGCCGGAAACATTGGTGACGCGCGTGGCCGTGGAAAAGCCGGCAGCGAAGATGAAATTGCAGATTTCAGCGTCGGCTTTGGCTGCGATCTCGGCCTCGCTCGCCAGACCGTGCTCGACCGCCTTGGCGCGGATGCGCGCGACGTCGAGGCCGCGGCCGTCGTCGGCGATTTCGATGATGATGTGGCCGCCCTGGTGACAGGCGGCGAGCCGGATGGTGCCCTTGGCGGACTTGCCCGCGGCGAGGCGCTCGGCGGCTCTTTCGATGCCATGATCGGCGCAGTTGCGCACCAGGTGGGTGAGCGGATCCTTGACCAGTTCGAGCACCTGGCGGTCGAGCTCGGTCTCGGCGCCGACCATTTTCAGCTCGATATCCTTGCCGAGCTCGGCGCACAAATCGCGCACGATGCGCGGCAGCTTCTGCCACGCATTGCCGATCGGCTGCATGCGCGTCTTCATCACGCCTTCCTGCAGCTCGGCGGTGACGTTGGAGAGCCGCTGCAGCGGCACCTTGAAATCGGAATCCTCGTGACGGCGCACGATTTCGAGGAGCTGGTTGCGGGTGAGCACCAGCTCGGACACCGTGGTCATCAGGTGGTCGAGGGTGTCGACGTTGACACGGATCGAATGATTGGCGACGCGCTCGGCGCGCTCGTCCTCGGCCGGCGGCGGCGCGGCTCTGCCGGAGGCTTCGGCCGGTTGCGGCGAAGCCCCATTCGAAGCTTCGGCCGGCTCCCCAGCTCCGGATTTTTCCATCTCAGGCGCCGGCGCCCTCGCGGGCTCCTGGGTCAGGTGCCCGAGCCTGCCGATCAAATCGTCGTCGCTGCCGTCAGGCTCCAGCTGGTTGGTTTCGAGTTCGTCGAGAATGAGCTTGACGCGGTCGATGGTCGACAGAATGAGCGTGACGGCGTCGGCAGTGACCGGCATGCCGTCGCGAAATTTGCCCATCAGCGTTTCGGCCGCATGGGTCAGCGCTTCGAGCCGCGGCAACGCCAGGAAGCCGCAGGTACCCTTGATGGTGTGCACCAGGCGGAAGATGTGACCGAGAATATCGCGGTTGTTCGGCTCGCGCTCGAAACGCACCAGTTCGGCATCGACCTGGTCGAGACTCTCGTTGGTCTCGGTCAAGAACTCGCGCAACAGGTCGTCCATACCAACGCGCCCCTGTCGCCGTCCAGAACCCGCCGACGGCGTACGCAAACCGGCATTCATGGCGCGCGCGTCGGGCGCGAGCGCCACGGTCGCCAAGCGCGACGCGCCTGATCGGACGCCTTCAGTCTGTTGCCAAACCGTTTAATTTCGGTTGCGGGCGGCGCTTATGGGCTGATTTCAACCCCGCTTTGGCAAGAAGAATCAGCAGGCGGCAACGACGACGGTTTCGCCTTCGGCGACCGCCGTGACCGCCAAGCCACAGTCGCGGGCCAAAATACCCGTATAGAACGGCTGGATGCCGTGGGCATCGACCGGCTGGGTCGGGTTGCCGCTGAGCAGTTCGGCGACCACCGCAGTGACCCGGGCATTGAGCCCCGACGCGGTGATGCGAAAGCCCGGGCCATCCTGGACCGGATCGACAGTCAACCTGCCGCCGCGCGGGACGGCGCCGCCGGCGACGATCAGCATGTTCAATAAAAGCTTAACCTGGTTCTTCGGCTTGAGCTCCCGCGGCAAGTTCCAGGTGATCTTGGTCTTGTCGTCCTCGAGCAGGCCGCGGGCGACGGTCTCGGCGTCGCCGGTTTCGATCTGCGCGCCGGCGGATCCCGCCGCCCCAAAGGCCAGCCGGCAAAATTGCAGCCGGGCGGACGCCTGGCCGGCGCTCTTCTTGATGAGGTCGAGCGCAAAGGTCCGGGTTTCCTCGTCTTTATCCTCCTCCAAGACTTCGGCGCCATTGACGATCGCCCCAACTGGGCTGATCAGGTCGTGGCAGACGCGCGAGCACGGTTTCAAAGCCGCGTTCACGGGCGGCGGCGAGCAGGCTGCGCAGGTGCGCCTCCGCTCCGCCTTCCTCCTGGGATGTGGTGAGCGCCAGCAGCCTCATCGGTGGACCGACCTCAACCGTCGTGCTCGACGATCCTCGCGGGTACCCCCACCGCGGTGGCTCCCGCCGGAACATCGCGAAG
>JASHWN010000437.1 GCA_030044035.1 Xanthobacteraceae bacterium | reverse complement strand
AGCCCCTTTACCGACATGATCACCACGCCGGCCGTCGCCAGGACGATTGCCGTCAGCATCGGCCAAGTCACCGCATCGCCGAGGAAGATCAGGCCGAAGATCGCGACCTGAATCGGTTCGGTCTTTATGTAGGCGATGGTGACGACGAACGATCGCTCGCTCATCGCGGCCAGCATCAGCGCGGTGGCGGCGATCTGCGCAAAGGCTCCACCGATCACCCAGGGCCAGAAGGCGAGCCCCGGCCACGGCGACGAAGTAGCGGTCGCAACGAGCACCGCGGCGAGGAAGACGAGCGCGAACGGAAAGCCGAACAGAAACCGCACATGGGTCGCGCCGACGGTGCCGAGGCCGCCGGTCAGCTCGCGCTGCATCGCGTTGCGCAGGGTCTGCGCGAAGGCGGCGATGACGGTGAAGACGGCCCAGAGCCAGGGCGTGAGCGTCACGCCGCCTTCTCCGCGGCCACCATGTAGTTCACGTCCATGTCGGCGGAGAGCTGCCAGCGGTCGGCGAACGGATTGTAGATCACACCGGTCTCGTCGAGGAAGCGCGCGCCGCTCTGCGCCAGCGCCATCTCAAGCTCGTTCGGCGTCACGAACTTGTCCCATTGGTGGGTGCCGCGCGGCAGCCAGCGCAACACATATTCGGCGCCGACGATCGCCAGCGCGAAGCTCTTGATGGTGCGGTTGAGCGTGGCGACGACCATCAGCCCGCCCGGTTTCACCAGCGCGGCCGCCTCGGCGATGAACAAGTTGAAGTCGGCGACGTGCTCGACCACCTCCATGGCCAGCACCACGTCGAAGACTTCGCCGCGGTCCGCCAAATCCTCGGCGGTGGTGCAGCGGTAATCGATCGCCAGGCCGGCCGCGCCGGCGTGGTGCTGCGCGGCGGCGATGCTGTCGGCCACCGGATCGATGCCGACCACCTCCGCACCAAGCCGCGCCAACGGCTCGCACAGCACGCCGCCGCCGCAGCCGATGTCGAGGATGCGCAAGCCCTGCAAGCTGTCGAGCCGCGCCGGATCGCGGGAAAAATGCGCGGCGGCCTGGTCGCGGATATAGGCAAGCCGCACCGGGTTGAAGCGGTGCAGCGTCGCCCATGGCCCCCGCGGATCCCACCATTGGCCGGCGAGCCGCGCAAAATGCCCGACCGCATCGTCGTCGATGGTGCCGGCGGATGGTCGGTGTTGAGCCATGCGGATTAAGCGCTCGCCCGCTTGCGCTTGAAATGGCCGTAACCCGGCCGATAGCTCTTCTCGTCCAAAAACTGCCGCATGCCTTCCTCGCGGCTGTGCTCCTTGTCGTTGTAGCGCAGCGCGTCGCTCTTGGCGTTGAGATAATCGGCCGCCTGCGGCTCGTTCATGAAGCGCACGGCGCGGATCGCCTCCTTGGTATAGCGCATCGCCGCCGGGCTCTTTTCCATCAGCTTCTTGGCGAGCTTGACGGTCTCCTCGCGCAGCCGCTCCTTCGGATGGGAGAAATTGACGAAGCCCATCCGCTTGGCTTCTTTACCGTCGAACGAATCGCCGGTCATCGCGTAATAAAGCGCATCGCGGAAGTTCAGCGTCTGCGCCACGTTCCACGACACGATGCCGCCCGGCAGAATGCCCCAGTTGATCTCCGACAGCCCGAACATGGCGTCGTCGGCAGCGAGCGCGAAATCGCAGGCGCAGCACTGGGTGAACGCGCCGCCGAAGCAGTAGCCGTTGACCATGGCGATGGTCGGTTTGGGAAAGGTCGATAGCTTTTGCCAGCGCCAGTTGTTGGAGGCGCGGCGCAGCTTGTGGCGCGCCGCCGGGTCGCCGGCATTGGCGCGGAAATAGAGCTTGATGTCCTGGCCGGCCGAAAACGCGTTGTTGCCGGCGCCGGTGAGCACCAGCACCTCGGTCGCCGGATCGACCGCGAGCTCGTCCAACACCTCGTCCATTTCGAGATGGACCTGCGGGCTCATGGCGTTGCGCTTGTCGGGCCGGTTGATCATCAGCCAGGTGATGCCGTTGTCCTTCTCGACTTTGATGGCTTCGTAGCTCTTGCCGGCTGGCATGGTTTTCTCCCCGTGCGGCTATGGCCCATTCAACAGATGCTGCGCGCTCGAGACAACTCGGGTGCCTGAGCGGGCCGCGGCCCACCGCGCTTTGCGCGTTTTGGCACGTTGCACTCGGCCGCGACCTGAACGAGGATAGGCGCTGCGGATCGCCTTGACCATTCGCAAGAACTGGGAGGAAGTCATGCAAAAAGTCGTCATCGGCTGCGCCGGTGCGTTCGGGCTGGCGCTGGCAGCGCTCGGCCTTTATCCGGCCGCCGCGGCCGACACGATCAAGATCGGCCTGATCATGTGCTATTCCGGCCAGTTCGCCGACACCGCCACGCAGATGGACAACGCCATCAAGCTCTACATGAAGCAGAACGGCGATGCCGTGGCCGGGCGCAAGATCGAGCTCATCCGCAAGGACACCGGCGGTATCGCTCCCGACGTCGCCAAGCGGCTGGCGCAAGAGGTCATCGTCCGCGACCACGCCGACATTTTGGGCGGCTGGATTTTGACGCCGAACGCGCTGGCCGGTGCCGACGTTTCGGCGCAGGCCAAGAAATTCATGGTGGTCATGAACGCCGCAACCTCGATCATCACCACCAAGTCGCCCTACATGGCGCGCACCTCCTCGACCACGCCGCAGCTCAACTACACGCTCGGCACCTGGGCGGCCAAGAACGGCATCAAAAAGGTCTACACCATGGTGTCGAATTACGGCCCGGGCATCGACGCCGAGACCTGGTTCCAGAAGGGTTTTAAGGACGCCGGCGGCGAGATCGTCGGCTCGGTGCGCTTCCCGGTGGACAATCCGGACTTTTCCGCCTTCGTGCAGCGCGCCAAGGACATGAGTCCCGATGCCCTCTACATCTGGGTCCCCGGCGGCGCGCAGCCGGCCGCGGTCGGCAAGGCGCTGGCGGAGCGCGGCATCGACACCAAGAAGACCAAGATTCTGGGCCAGGACGCGCTCGCCTCCGAGAGCGCGCTCAAGAGCATGGGCGACGGCGCGCTCGGCATCATCACGGTGTCGAACTACGACTACAATCATCAATCGAAGCTCAACGCCGCGTTCGTCAAAGCCTACAACGCCGATTACCACCGCAATCCCGACTTCTTCTCGATCGGCGGCTATGACGGCATGCATCTGATCTACGCCGCGCTGAAGAAGACCGGCGGCAAGACCGACGGCGAGGATTTGATCGCCGCCGCCAAGGGCATGAGCTGGGAAAGTCCGCGCGGCCCGATGTCGATCGATCCGGAGACCCGCGACATCGTGCAGACGGTCTATATCCGCAAGGTCGAGAAAGTCGGCAACGAGCTGCGCAACGTCGACATCGACGCCGTCCCGAACGTCAAGGATCCGGGGCACGCGGCGAAGTGATCGGCTTAACTTACGCTCGTCCCCGCGAAAGCGGGGACCCAGCGTTTAGCTTCTGGATTCCCGCTTTCGCGGGAATGAGCGGAATTCGTCAAGCGGCTTAAGCATGGATTGGACGTTCTTGCAGAAACAACAACGCCGCTCGGGCGCGTGTTAGGCGAGCCGCCATGCTTCCCGTACTTGGCATGCTGTTCGACGGTATCGCCTACGGCATGCTGTTGTTCCTGATGTCGGTCGGGCTGTCGGTGACGCTCGGCATGATGAATTTCGTCAATCTGGCGCATTGCAGCTTCGCCATGCTGGGCGGCTACGTTGCCGTCACGCTGATGAACGACGCCGGCTGGCCGTTCTTTGCCACCTTGCCGCTGGCGTTTATCGCGGCGGCTGCCGCGAGCGTCGTGCTGGAGCGCGTGTTCTTCCGCCGTTTT
>JASHWN010000053.1 GCA_030044035.1 Xanthobacteraceae bacterium | reverse complement strand
CGGGCCTGATCGGCGGCTTCGTCTCGCACGGCTGCATCCGCATGTTCAACGCCGACATCACCGACCTCTACGGCCGCGTCAGCGTCGGCACGACGGTGGTTGTGACCAGGTAATCAGTAGTCAGTAATCAGTAGTCAGTAATCAGTAGTCAGTCAGTAGTCAGAAGGGTGATGGACCAAATCCCCGCGCCTCAATCTGATTACTTATACCAAGCGCAATTAATGTTGACCGTCACCCTGAGGTGGCCGCGAAGCGGCCCTCGAAGGATACGGCCGAGGACTCACGGGCCGTCGCCCTTCGAGGCTCGCTTCGCTCGCACCTCAGGGTGACGGATATGAGTCAGCAATAAGAGCCGTTGATATAAGACGGTCCATGGCGAGATGAAATGCGAGAGCGAATCGGTATAGGACTATATTCAAATAATAGGAAAATTTGTTAATGGGCCGACCGGCCACCGGCTACATCAAAAATCTGACGCGATGCCGTTGATTTCCCAGTCGCCGTAGCGGGTCGGGTCGGGGCCGGCGGGGCCGTTCACCTCGTTCGGCGCCTTGGCGGTGTTGCGCTCGCGTTCGGCGCGGCGCGCCGCGGCTTCGGCCAACGCGCGCTCGGCGGCAGGCGGGAGCGGACGCCGCTCCGGCGTTTGCTTCGGCGCCGCTTCGGCTGCGGCGGGTTCGGACGCGTCGCGCGCGGTTGGCATAGGCTTTGACTTGGCGTAGCCGTGCCGACTTCACAAGTGGCAGGCGGCAGGCGGCACAAGGATTTCGGCTCATGAAAAGCGCGCGACACGCGCCACGAATTCGCGACGGCAGCGCTGCCGTGCCGGGCCTCGCCGTCCGCCGCGTCGCCGCGACCGTGATCGACGGCGTGCTGCGCCGCCGCCGGCCGCTCGACGAATTGCTCGACGATGCGCGCACGTTTGCGGCGCTCGACGAGCGCGACCGGGCGTTGACGCGCGCGTTGATTGGTACAGTGCTGCGCCGGCTCGGCACGTTGCGGCACGTCGTGGCGTCGTTCGTCGCGCGCGGCCTGCCGGCGCAGGCGCCGCAGGTCGAGACGGCGCTGCTGGTCGGCGCCGCGCAAATTCTGTTCCTCGACGTGCCGGACCATGCCGCCGTCGATCTCTCGGTGCGCCTCGTGCAAGCCGATCGCCATGCCGCGCGCTTTGCCGGGCTCGTCAACGCGGTGCTGCGGCGCGTTACCCGCGAGGGCGCGGCGCGGCTTGCCGCGCTCGATGCGACCGCGCTCGACACGCCCGACTGGCTGTTGGCGCGGTGGACCAAAACCTACGGCGAAGACACCGCGCGCGCCATCGCCGGCGCCAGCGGCCGCGAGCCGGCGCTCGACCTCACCGTCAAGAACGATCCGCACCATTGGGCCGAGCGGCTCGACGGCCGCGTGCTGCCGACCGGCACCGTGCGCATGATCGCGCACGGTCCGGTGACCGCGCTGCCGGGCTTTGCCGAAGGCGAATGGTGGGTCCAGGACGCCGGCGCCGCGCTGCCGGCGCTGTTGTTCGGCAAGGTCGCCGGTCTGCGGGTCGCCGACCTGTGCGCCGCGCCCGGCGGCAAGACCGCGCAATTGGCAGCGGCCGGCGCCCAGGTCACCGCCGTCGATCGCGCGCCGGCGCGGCTTACGCGGCTCCAACAAAATCTGGCGCGGCTCAAGCTCACTGCCGACTTCGTCTGCGCCGACGCCACGGCGTGGACGCCGGACCGCGCCGATTTCGACGCCGTGCTGGTGGATGCGCCGTGCACTGCCACCGGCACCATCCGCCGCCATCCGGACCTGCCATGGCTCAAGCGCGAGAGCGACATCGCGCCGCTCGCAAGCCTGCAAACGCGCCTCGTCGAGCACGCGCTGGCGCTGACCAGGCCGGGCGGCACCCTGATCTACTGCACCTGCTCGCTCGAGCCGGAGGAAAACGAGGAGGTGGTGGCGGCGCTCCTCTCCCGCGCGCCGGGCGTGAACCGGCTGCCCATCGCCGGCGACGAAGTGTTCGGCCATAGCGAGTTCATCAACAAGGCCGGTGACCTGCGCACGCTGCCATGCCACTTTCCCGATGCCGATTCGCGATTTGCCGGCGTCGATGGCTTTTATGCCGCGCGGCTTCAAAAACGTTAACGTAATCAATACATTAATAGTCTATTGGCCGCCGGTGCCGCGTTTCCTTTTGGCGCGCGGTCGGCGGGCGCCCGCAACGGACGGGCAGAAAGGGCGAGCGCCGCAATGGCGCGCGGTGCGATCGGCGACCACTTGCGGCTGAGCTGGCTCCTGCTGCGCGGCGGGTCGCGCCGGCTTGCCGGCCGGTTCACCGGCCATCCGCTCATCCGCTGGCGGCTGCCCTCGCTCCGTGCCGACCAGCTGTTGATTGCGCCGCAGGATCTGCGCACCGCCGACGCGACGCTCGCGGGCGAGATCTATGCCGGCCGCTTCGCTTTCGCCGGCAAGGTCGTGGTCTGCGACGACCGCTCGATTTTCGAAATGGAGCCGCCGTCGGAGGACTGGGCGGCGACCCTGTTGGGCTTCGGCTGGCTGCGCCACCTGCGCGCCGCCGATTCCGCGATCACCCGCGCCAATGGCCGCGCCCTGGTCGACGAATGGATCGGCCTGCAAGGCTCCTGGCATCCGCTCGGCTGGCGGCCGGACGTGCTGTCGCGGCGCATCATCTCCTGGCTCAGCCAGGCGACGCTGCTCCTGCAAGACGCCGACGTGCGGTTCTATCGGCGCTTTCTGCGCAGCCTGGTGCGCCAAGTGCGCTATCTCCGCCATACCGCCGCCGACGCCCACCGCGGCGCGTCGCACCTGCAGGCCGTGATCGCGCTCGCCGATGCGGCGTTGTGCATCGCCGGCCAGGCCCGCCGCATCAAGGCGGCGACCGAGCGGATGGGCCACGAGCTGCAACGCCAGATTCTCCCCGACGGCGGTCACATCAGCCGCGATCCCGGCGCCGTCATCGAAGTTTTGCTCGAACTGTTGCCGCTGCGCCAACTCTACGCCGCGCGCAATCTGGCGCCGCCGCCGGCGCTCCTTAACGCCATCGACCGCGCCATGCCGATGCTGCGGTTTTTTCGCCATTCCGACGGCAGCTTTGCGCGCTTCAACGGCATGGGCGTGACGCCCATCGACCTCGTGTTCACGCTGTTGGCCTACGACGAAGCCGGCGGCGCGCCGCTGTCGAACGCGCCGCATTCCGGCTATCAGCGCCTGGAGGCCGGCGGCAGCGTGCTGATCGTCGACGTCGGCCGCGCGCCGCCGATCCAAATGAGTCTCGAGGCCCACGCCGGCTGCCTCGCCTTCGAGTTTTCCACGGGCAAGCACAATCTCCTCATCGTCAATTGCGGCGTGCCGCCGACCGCGCGCGAGGACTGGCGGCAATTGGCCCGCGCCACGTCGGCGCATTCCACCGTGACGTTCAACGACACCTCGTCGGCGCGCTTTGTCACCGCGCCGTCGTTCCGCCGCGTGCTCGGCGGCGCGCCGATGCTGGGCGGCCCGAGCCGCGTCGCGGTGACGCGCGACGACCAGCCCGACGCGCTGGTGCTGCGCGCCACCCACGACGGCTACGCCGAGCGCTTCGGCATTCTGCACCAACGCACGCTCGTGCTCGCCGCCGACGGCCGCGCCATCGAAGGCGAGGACGTTTTCCTCGCCGCCGACGGCCGGCCGCAAGTGCGCACCGCGCGCGACCGCTACGCGGTGCGCTTTCACCTGCATCCGAACGTGAAGGCGACGCGGCTGTCCGACGGCCACGGCGCCATGCTGATGGCGCCCGACAAGGAATTGTGGACCTTCACATTGCGCGACGGCCGCCTCGACCTGGAAGACAGCGTCTATCTCGCCGGCACCGAAGGACCCCGCCGCACCACCCAGCTCGTCATCTACGGCCACGCCCGCCACGCCCCGCGCGTCTCCTGGAGCCTGCACGCCGGCCCCGCCGCGCTCCTCAAGACCACCGCCCGCTCCGCCCGCGAAGACGAACCGCGCCTGCCGCTGTGAAGAATTATCC
>JASHWN010000436.1 GCA_030044035.1 Xanthobacteraceae bacterium | reverse complement strand
CTAAGTTCCATTCGCCGCCACTATGCGTTGTTATTTTGAGCGGACCAGCCGTTCGACCGTCACGCTACCCCGCAGCGTACCACGATCACTGCGCCGAGGGCGCGGCTCCGGTCGGATTGGGCCAAGCCGATTGCGAGGGCTGGGCCGCCTGTTGCGCCGGCGCGGCCTGTTGCGGCGACGGCCAGGCGGTCTGCGGCGCCGCCGGCCAACGCGATTGTACAGCTTGCGCAGGTTGCGCAGCCGGCGCGGGATTGGGCCATGCCGTCTGCGCGGCCTCGGGCGCTTGCGGCTGTTGCACTTGCTCCTGCTCGGCAGGCTTCGGCTTCTTGCTCAGTCCAACGTTGATTGTCGTGTGCGGTTTGGCCGGCGCGCTCGCGACCTTGGGCTTTGGTTTCGGTTTCGGCTTGGCTTTCGCCTCGGGCTCCGGCTTGGGCGGCGCGTTGTCCGGCGCAGCGGCCGCAGCGCCGGCACCCGCGCCGTTGTCGGCGGCCTGATCGGGCGGCGGCTGATAGCCCTTGTAGAGGTCGGCCGGAATGCCGGTGCTTGCGCCCGGCACGCCGCTCGGGAACACCGGCTCGCGCTGGCCTTGCAGCGGTTTCTTGGAATTGAACATGTCGTTGTCAAGGAGCGTGGTCGGGTCGAACTGACCGCCCTTGGTGCACGCCGCCAGCATCACCGCGAGCGCCAGCACTGAACCGGTGCGAACCCAGGAGAGAGGATGACGTTGCGCCATGCGTTGCGCTCTTGTCGGCTCTTGTCAGCTCTTGCCGTTCGCGGCGATCAGCTCGCTCAAAATCTCGGCGCGGCTGCGCGTTCCCGCCGGAGTTGCCGGATCGGCCATCATCATGTCGGTCCACTTGCGCGCCGCGGTCGCATCGCCGGCCTTCCACGCCGACAGCGCCAACAATTCGCGCGCGCTATGTCGAAATGTGCGATCCGACGCGGTCAGCGGTTCAAGCCGGGTCAGCATTTGCGAATAGGGCGCGGTATCGACCAACAGATAGCCGGCACGCACCGCAGCGAGATCCTGCATCGGCTGACCGACCGACTTGTCGGCAGCCAGCGCGTCATACGCATTGATTGCGGCAGTCTTGTCGGTCGACGCCAGTTCCGCGGCCTCGCGCAAGCGCGCCAGCACGCGATAGCCTGCCGTGCCGTCGGTTGCGATCTTGGCGAACGCCGCCTCGGCGTCCTTGTGCTTGCCGCTTTCGGCGAGGATCGCCGCCTGCTCGAACGCGGCGCCGGTTTCACCGGCCTTCTTGGCCTGCCAATAATTGTAGCCCTGCCAAGAGCCGACGCCGGCGACGATGAGAACGCAAAGGGCGATGAGCAGATTGCCGTAGCGCTCCCACAGCTTTTTCAGCTGTTCGCGGCGGACTTCCTCATCGACTTCCTGAAAGATATCGGTCACGAAATCCGACCCCAGTTCCTCGTCTGCATCGCCGGGATTACTTATCCGGCCGCACTCCGTCCGAACGCACTTTGCCGCGGCGTCGACGGACAAAGTCCAAGGAAATTCCAACGCTTACGCGTGGAAACCCCTCGCAGCCGCTAACTTAATGATGTGGCGCCAGCAAGGCAAAGGCCGCCGGCCAACCTGCGACGATTGAGCAAAGGCTTGAACCAAAACTGCTTTTGCGCGGCGGAACTTAAGGCTTTTTGGTTCGCATCGGGTAAACGTTCTCCGGCCCGGGAAATCGGCGCGCTCGCACCTCCTCGGCGTAGGTCTTCACCGCCCGCTCGATCGACGGGCCAAGGTCGCCGAAGCGCTTGACGAATTTGGGCACCCGCGGCGACAGGCCGAGCATGTCCTCGAGCACCAGGATTTGGCCGTCGCAGGCGACGCTGGCGCCGATACCGATGGTGGGGATCGCCACCTGCCCGGTGATACGGCGGCCGAGCGGCTCGGCAACCGCCTCGATCACCATCGCGAAGGCGCCGGCATCCGCCACCGCCCGGGCGTCGGCCTCGATCGGCGCCCAATCGGCCTCGTCGCGCCCTTGCGCGCGGAACGAGCCGATGGTGTTGATGGCCTGCGGGGTGAGCCCGACATGGCCCATCACCGGCACGCCGCGCTCGACCAGGAACGCGATCGTCTCGGCCATACGCCGGCCGCCCTCCACCTTGATGGCGCCGCAGCCGGTTTCCTTCATCACCCGCGCCGCCGATGCGAACGCCTGCTCCTTGGAGCCTTCATAGGAGCCGAACGGCATGTCAACGACGACCAGCGCCCGCGCCGAGCCGCGCATCACCGCGAGCCCCTGCAGGATCATCATGTCGAGCGTGACCGGCACCGTGGTTTCGAGCCCGTGCATCACCATGCCGAGCGAGTCGCCGACCAGGATGACGTCGCAATATGCGTCGGCGATGCGCGCGGTATGGGCGTGATAGGAGGTCAGGCACACGATCGGCTCGCCGCCCTTGCGGGCGCGAATGTCGGGCGCGGTCAGCCGCCGCGTGTCGCGCTGCGCCGACATCGCTAGAAATGCCCGAGCGCGGGCGTGCCGAACGCCGGCAGGCCGATGACCAACGGATGAAACAGAAAGCCGAGCGCCAGATAAAGGATGGTGCCGACTACGATGGCGATGATGTCGTTCCTGGTGCCGCCCACCGGAATCGGCGGCGCGCCCGGATCGGTGCGGCGTTTCAAGGTCGCTCGGTCGTAACCGGCCCACAGCAGCGCCGCGCCGAACAGGATGATGCCGCCGAGATCGCCGTTGGCACACAGATGCGCGGCCGCCCAGGTTTTGACCCCGATCAGCATCGGATGCTTGAGCACCAGCGCGATGTTGCCGCGGATATAAGCGGCGACCACCAGGATGCCGGCCGGCCACATCAGCGCTACCACGATCTGGCGCGTCCAGCCCGGCGGATACCAAATCATGATCGGCCCCTCGGCCCGGTAGCGGGCAAAGCCGTAGCCGAGAAGAACGATGCCGATGATCGAAACGAGCGAGAACAGGCCGCGGTACGGGCCTAAGCCGAGCGCCTTGATCAGCGCGGCGCGCCGGTCGCGCATGGTGACGAACACATGCGCGCCGAGAAAAACAACCAGCCCGAGGATTTCGAGGGCAAGGCCCATGTCAGCTACCACTCACAGTCAGCTACCACTCACAACATACGGATCAGACTGCGCGACACCATGAAGACCGCCGCTCTGGCCGGGGCGGGATCATGGCGCCCGGCCCTGGCTTGTCAATCGCGGTCTGGCTTCAGGACGCATAGCGCCGGCCGAGGTCCAGATAGCCGGCGGTATCGACCAACAGCTCGCGCTCCTTGAACGACGCCATGTCGGCCGCCATGGCGGCGGCGCTGCCGTCGCGGGCGATGGCCGCGAGCACGCGCTGCATGGCCTTGATGGCGGCGCGCTGGGTGTCGCTCGGGATGATGACGACGTGATAGCCGAGCGCTTCGAGCCGCGGCACCGGGACGAGCGGCGTCTTGCCGCCGGCGAACATGTTGATGAGTTTGAGTCCCGGCAGGCGGCGGGCGATGTCGGCGATCTCGGCCTCCGAGGTCGGCGCCTCGACGAAGATCATGTCGGCGCCGGCTTCGAGGTAAGCCGATGCCCGCGCCAGCGCCGCGTCAAATCCCTCGACCGCGAGCGCATCGGTGCGCGCGATGACTACGAAATCGGAGTCGTGCAACGCGTCGCGCACGGCTTTGAGCTTCGCCACCATCTCGGCCACCGGCACGACGCCCTTGTCGTCGTAGTGCCCGCATTTTTTCGGGAACGTCTGGTCCTCGAGATGGAACGCGGCGACGCCGGCGCGTTCGAAAGCGCGCGCCGCCGCTTGCGCATTGAGCGCGTTGCCGTAGCCGGTGTCGGCATCGGCGATCACCGGAATGTCGACGACGTCGACCATCGAGGCGAGCCGCTCGACAATCGCATCGACCGGGATGAGGCCGAGGTCGGGCAGGCCGGCCGAGCGCGCGATGGCGCCGCCGCTGGCATAGACCGCCGGGAATCCGGCCTGCGCGACGAGCCGCGCCGACAGGCCGTCGAACGCGCCGGGCGCCACCGCGATGCGGCCCGACTGCAAAATCTCCCGCAACTTGGTCGTGGCGCGCACGGCTTGCATCTCCCCTTCGCACCTTTCGCCCGCCATGATACGTGCTGGCGCGCCAGGGGGAAGCCGGAGCCGCTTGATGAAACGATGCATCGCGACGATCGTCGCCCTCCTGTTCGGCACGCTGGGCGCTTTCGCCCAGCAATGGCCGAGCAAAACCGTGCGCATCATCGTGCCGTTCGCCGCCGGCGCGACGCCTGACGTGGTGGCGCGGCTTATCGCCGACGGCCTGCAGAAGCAGACCGGGCAGACCGTCATCGTCGAGAACAAGCCGGGCGCGAGCGGCAATACCGGCACCGATGCGGTGGCCAAGGCGGCGCCCGACGGCGCCACCATCGGGGTCAGCATCGGCGGCCCGCTCGCCATCAACACGCTGTTGTTCGCCCACCTGCCCTACGACCCGAAAAAGGATCTGTCGTTCATCACCATGCTGGTGACGCAGCCGAGCGCGCTTGCGGTCAATGCGAGCCTCAACGTCGACAGCGTGCCGGCACTGCTCGATCTCATCGGCCGCAATCCCGGCAAGTACAATTTCGGCTCGATCGGCACCGGCTCGCTGTCGCATCTCGCCATGGAGGCGATCGCGCTCAAGCGCGGCACCAAGCTGGTCCACGTGCCTTATGCGTCGTCGCCGCAGGCGGTGACCGCGTTGCTGCGCAACGAGGTGCAAATGGTCTGCCTGCCAGCGATCTCGATCACGCCGCAGCTTAACAGCGGCGCCATCAAGCTCCTTGCCATCACCACCGCGCAACGCTCCGCGCTGCTGCCGGGCGTGCCGACGCTCAAAGAATCCGGCATCGACGTCGAGGCCGACGCCTGGATGGGCCTGATCGCGCCGGCCGGCATTCCCGAAGCCATGGTCGAGCGCATCAATCATTTGGTGCGCGAAGCCATCACCTCGCCGACGGTGCGGCAAAAGCTTTCGGCGCAATTGATGGAGCCGATCCCCGACACGCCCGCCGACTTCCGCGCCCGCATCGACGCCGACATCGCGCGCTGGAAGCCGGTGATCGCGGCGGCGAAGATCAAGCTGGAGTAGCGAATAGCGAATGGCGAATAGCGAATGGGTATCTAATCTATTCGCTATTCGCTATTCGCCACTCGCCATTCGCAAGGG
>JASHWN010000435.1 GCA_030044035.1 Xanthobacteraceae bacterium | reverse complement strand
GCGCGCTAAGCAACGGCGCCAATGCCGTGCAGCTTGCCAGCAATGCCAACGGCGTGCCGCTCGACGCGCCGCAGTTTTTGCCGATCTTCGAAGTCATCGCCAAGTCCGGCAAGCCGATTCTGTTGCATCCGGCGCGCACCCGCGACATGCCGGATTATCCCACCGAGAAGGTGTCGAAGTACGAAATCTGCAGCGTGCTCGGCTGGCCGTACGAGACCGGCGTGACCTTGGCGCGGCTGGTGTTCTCCGGCATCATGGACCGGTTTCCCGAGCTGAAAGTGATCGCACACCATCTCGGCGGCGTCATCCCTTATCTCGAAGGGCGCGTCGCGCATTCGTTCGATCAGCTCGGCGTGCGCACCTCGGACGAGGATTACGGCGCGCTGCTCAAATCGCTGAAGAAGCGGCCGTACGATTATTTCAAGGATTTTTACGGCGACACCGCGGTCGAAGGCGCGCGCGCCGCGACCGTCTGCGGCCTCGATTTCTTCGGCGCCGATCACGTGCTGTTCGCCTCCGACTGTCCGTTCGACAAGGAAAAGGGCCCGGGCTACATCCGTGACACCATCAAGATTTTGGATTCGCTGCCGCTGTCGAACGCCGAGCGGGAGAAGATCTGCTGGCGCAATGCGGTGAAATTGTTTGGACTTGCGTCTTAGCCGGCGATAGGGGTCGCTATTGTTCATCGACGATGCGAGCACGCAGAGTACCGATGCCGGAAATCTCTACTTCCAGCACGTCGCCGGATTTCATCCACAGCGGCGGCTTGCGCGAATGGCCGACGCCTTCGGGCGTGCCGGTGGCGATCACGTCGCCGGGCTGCAGTTCGGTGAAATCCGAACAGAAGGCGATGATCTGCGGGATCGAATAGATCAGCTGGTCGGTGGTGGCGTGCTGGACCTGTACGCCGTTGAGCCGCGTGGTCAGCGCGAGCCGGCTCGGATCGGGAATCTCGTCGGTGGTGACCAGCCACGGCCCGAGCGGCCCGGTGCCGGGAAAATTCTTGCCCGAGGTGACCGAGAACGCCTGATAGTCGCGCACGCTGCCGTCGACAAAACAAGTGTAGCCGGCGACGTGATCGAGCGCGCGCTCGGCCGCGATATGGCGGCCGCCTTTGCCGATGACCAAAGCCAGCTCGCCCTCGAAGTCGAAATGGTCCGAAACTTTCGGCCGGATCATCGCGCCGCAATGGCCGACCAGCGTATCGGCAAAGCGGATGAACATGCTCGGCTGCTTCGGCAACGCGCGCCCGGTCTCCGCCGCGTGCGAGCGATAATTGATGCCGGCGCACAGAATTTTTCCGGGCTGCGGGATCACCGGCAGAAAGGCGATGTCGGCGAGCTTGCGGTCGGGCTTCACCTCGGCCACAGCCTTACGCATCGCCGCCATCGCGTCGGCGCCGGCAGCGAGCGCGGCGCGCAGGTTCGGTTGCCCGACGCGCTCATTGAGCGCGACCACGCCGTCAGCGCTCACCGCGCCGAAAAACTCCTTGCCGCTCACACCGTAGCTCAACAGCTTCATCGCAAACTCGCCTGCCCCCTGAGCGGCAGCATATCAAAACTTGATCATATCGGTTCTGGTCAACGTCGATTTTGCCGAGACCGAAGGTGCGGTGGCAAACGTGTAGGCGGTGGTCAAATCGGCATAGGGCTCAGCCGCCGACATGCCGTCGATCGGCACGATCACCTTCAAGCCGCGCATCGCCGCGCCGGCGCCGGTGAACAGCACGGCGCCGTTCGACGCGGTCCCGGTCACGATCACGGTCTGGATGCCCTTGTCCTTGAGAATTTTCTCGAGATCGGTGCGCAAAAATTTGTCCGGCCCGGCCTGCACGTATGGTTCGCCTTGCTCCGGTGCCACGTCCTTGATCACGTCGGCGGTCGTGGTATTGGCGATGATGCTGTACACCACGCTCGCCTTGGCGGCGCGCGCCTCACCGAGCAGCTTTTTCACCGCCGGGATCGAGGCAACGCAGGCCGGCCGCTTGCCGCAATTCTGGTTCATGAAATCGAGCATCAACAGCGCCGTGGTCTTGCGGTCGACCGTCACCGGTTTGAGCGCCGGCGCCGGCGGGGTTTTGACCGACGCCCATTGATCGATGATCGTTTGCGCGCCTGCCGCCGTGATCGGCGCGAGGGCGATCGGCAGGGCAATCAACGCGAGCAGCGCTGCATTGGCGATCGAAAATCGAAGCGGTTTCGCCGTCATCATCAGTCCTCCGGGGTCTGCACGCTCAAGGCACGACGTCGCGCCGGGTCGATTTATTCTGCGTGCGGTGCACGGTATTTGTGCCAAACTGCCGCCGCACCCGCGCGCGGCCCTCTGACTGCCGCGGGACTTCATAGCGACCAGGGGAAGGGCATGGCAATGGATATCAAGGTCGGCCGACAGGCGATCGCGGAGGCGACCCAAAAGCTGAAGAATTGGGGGCGCTGGGGCAAGGACGACCAGATCGGCACGCTCAACCACGTGCGGCCGGAGGACATTGTCAAGGCGGCGAGCCTGATCCGCACCGGCAAGGTCTTTGCGCTTGGCATTCCGCTCGACGCCAACGGGCCGCAGACCGGGCTGTTCGGCGGCCGCTTCAATCCGATCCACCAGATGCTGGCGACCGGCACCGACGCCATCGCCGGCCGGCAGGACTGGAACAAGATCCGCTACGCCGACGACACGCTGACCCTGTGCGTGCAGGGCGCCACCCATTGGGACGCGCTCGGCCACATCTTCTACGAGGACAAGACCTATAACGGCTACGACGCCAAGCTGGTCGACGCCAAGGGTTTGAACGTGCTCGGCATCGAGCACTCCAAGAACAAGATGGTCGGCCGCGGCGTACTGCTCGACATCGCGCGCTTCCGCGGCGTGCCGTGGCTCAAGGACGGCGAGAGCATCGCCAACGACGAGCTCGACACCTGCGCCAAGCAGCAGAACGTCGCGATCGGCCGCGGCGACTTCGTCATCATCCGCACCGGCCAGATGGAGCGCTGCCTGTCCGAGGGCAAATGGGGCGGCTATGCCGGCGGCGATGCGCCGGGCGTCAAATTCGAAAACTGCTACTGGTGCCAGGACAAGGAGATTGCCGCGATCTGCACCGACACCTGGGGGGTCGAAGTACGGCCCAACGAGACCACCGAAGCCAACCAGCCGTGGCACTGGGTCGTGATCCCGGCAATGGGCCTCTGCATGGGCGAAATCTTTTATCTCAAAGAGCTCGCCGAAGATTGCGACGAAGACGGCATCTACGAGTTCTTCTTCTGCGGTGCGCCGCTCGTCATCACCGGCGCCACCGGCTCGCCGATCAATCCGCAGGCGATCAAGTGACCGGAGGAATGCGTGGCCAAATATCTCAAGCGCGGAATGGATGCGAGCGCGATCAAGGCCGCCGACGCCCAGGTGCGCGAGACCGTCGAGCAAATCCTCGCCGAGGTCGAAGCGCGCAAGGACGCTGCGGTGCGCGAGCTGTCGCAAAAATTCGACAATTGGTCGCCGGCCTCGTTCAAGCTGACGCCGGACGAGATCGAGCGCGCCATCGGCGAGGT
>JASHWN010000434.1 GCA_030044035.1 Xanthobacteraceae bacterium | reverse complement strand
CACGCCCGGAAAGCCGAGCTCGACGGCGCAGCGCTTTAATTCGGCCGCCGCTTCCGTGGGCTTGAGCGCCGGCACATGGGCGAGTCCAATGAACCGGCCGGGGTAAGCCCGTTCGGCCTCGCGCATGCGGTCGTTGATGGTGCGGCAGACCGCAAGGTCCGGCTGGTCGAAGCCGGAGCCGCAGGACAACACGCCGGCATCGATGCCGGCCGCATCCATCACCCGCACGTGCGCGGCAAGGTCGGCGAGCAGCGGATTGAGCAGATAATGCGGATTGCCGTCGCGATCGAGATCGACCGTCACCTTGCCGGCATCGCCCTTGAGCAATTCCGGCGGCGTGTAATGCTGCTGAAAGTCGATGGGCATCGGGAGACCTTCGCGGCGGCGACATCGCCGCGCGAATAGCGAATAGCGAATGGCGAGCGGTTGCGCAAACCCGCCATTCGCTATTCGCCACTCGCCATTCGCCCCTTTTTACATGATGGCGAATTCGCTGTTACGGCGGTCGGTCACCAGCATGGCGCCGGGATAATGGGTGATGCAAAAATCCGGCTTCACCGCCATGATCACTGATTGCGGAGTGACGCCGCAGGCCCAGAACACCGGGATTTCGTCGTCGTTGATCGGCACCGGGTCGCCCCAGTCCGGCCTGGCGATGTCTTTGATGCCGATCGCCTCCGGCTTGGCGAGATGCACCGGCGCGCCGTGCACGGAAGGAAATCGCGTAGTGATCTGCACCGCGCGGATGGCGTCGGCCGCTTTCATCGGCCGCATCGAGACGACGAGCGGGCCGTGGAACGGTCCGGCCGGCACGGTTTCGATGGTGGTGCGGTACATCGGCACCGTGCAGTTGCAGGTGAAGTGGCGTAGTTCAATGCCGTCCTCGATCAGCGCCTGCTCGAACGAGAACGAGCAACCGATGGCAAAGACCACGAGGTCGTCGCGCCACCAGCGCAACAGGTCGGTCGGCTCGTCGGCGATGGTGCCGTCGCGCCACACTCGGTAGCGCGGCAAGTCGGTGCGGATGTCGAGGTCCTCGCCAAGCGCCGGCAGCCGCCAGTCGCCCGGTGCCGAGACGCCGATCAGCGGGCACGGCTTTGGATTGAGCTGACAGAACCGCATGAAATCCTCGGCCAGCCGATGCGGCAGGATCGCGAGGTTTCCCTGCACATAGCCTGGCGCCAGACCGTTGGTCGGCCCGGCATGGGCGCCGCGGCGAATAAGCTGCCGCGCCGCAATCCCGGTCGGCGGCAAGGTCGGGCGATCCTCGGACTGTGTTCGTCGCATTGTGGCCGTGGCCATGGCGCGCTCCGGTTCGGTGATGCCGTTAAGCTTTCTGCCCATTTTATCATCGGATCAGCGCCGGGAAATACGGCTGCCGCGACGATCTTACGCGTAACCAAATGCCGTCACGGCCGGCCCAAAGCTGCGAATTTTGTTGAAACGACATGCAAGATCGCGTTTGCTAATGCGCCGGCTGCCAAGCCAAGAGCCCGCCAACGGCCGCAGCCTCGCCCCAGCCACGCGGGCGCGAGCTTTCGATGCGCATCGAGAATGAATCCAGAGGGAGACTTGCGATGACTGAGAAGTGGAAAGAAGAAAAATGGGCGGAAGACATCTGGTATCGCGGCAAGACCACGCGCCGGCGCCTGGTCGGCTGGGGCGGCGGCGCGCTCGGCGCGATGATGCTGGTGCCGGCGCCTTGGCGCGCCGCGTTCGGCGCCGCCAAGCCCTATAAGATCGGCTCGGAGCAGCCGCTCTCCGGCGTCGCCGCCGACGGCGGCAAGACCGCGGTGGTCGGCCTGCAGATGGCCGCCGACCGCATCAACAAGAACGGCGGCATCAACGGCCGTCCGGTCGAACTCGACATCGTCGATGACGCGAGTTCGCCGGCAGTGGCGCGTCAGAAGACCGAGAAAATGGTGCAGCAGGACCAGATCGACGCTCATGTCGGCGGCTTCCTCTCCAACATCTGCCTCGCCTGCATGCCGGTCTGGAATCAGTCCAAGATCGTCAACATGATCAGCGTCTGCCTCGACACCACGCTGACCACCTCGGCCTGCAACCGCTACAGCTTCCGCGTCCACGATTATGCGCCGGCGCAGGCGGTGGCGTTCGGGCCCTTGCTCACCAAAATGGGCAAGAAATGGCACATCGTCTATGCCGACTATTCGTGGGGACAGTCGACGCGCGACGCCTATGCCGCCGAGATCAAGAAAAACGGCGGCGAGGTGGTCGGCACCACCGGCATTCCGCTCGGCACCGCCGACATGACGCCGTTCTTGTCGAAGATCACCGGCGATTTCGACGGCGTGTTCGCCATCCTGTTCGGCAAGGACGGCGTGACCTACGGCAATCAGGCCTACGATCTCGGGCTCACCAGAAAGTACAAGTCGGCGGGCGACGGCGCGATCTGCGAATCCGTCAACCTGCCGGCTTTGGGCAACAAGATCGACGGCTTCGTCGCCATCAACCGCTACATCCCGGTCTTCCAGGGCCCGCTCGACACGCCGTACCTGCACGCGTTCTTCGACGACGCCAAGGCGCGGCTCGCCAAGATCGATCCGTCAGGACCGCTGCCCGACCGTTACGTGCAGTCGAATTACGAGGCGATGAATGCCTTGAAGGTCGCCATGGAGATGTCGAAGTTCCAGGGGCGCTCCGATACGATGAAGCTGATCGAGGCGCTGGAAGGCCTCGAGATGAAGGAAGGTTACGACTTCCCGCAGGGCGACAAGACGCTCCGCAAGGCCGACCATCAGGCGTTCCTGCGCGAGTTCCTCTACACCGTCAAAGGCGGCAAGTTCGAGCTGCTCGATACGGTGGCGAAGGACAAGACCATCTTCCCGCCGGCCTGCACCTTCACCGCCTAAGTGCGCGCCGACCCGTCGCTCGATCCAGGCTCCCCGGCCGCCGGCCGGGGAGCGGCGTCGGAGCCCATTCTCAGGACCGAGCTGCTGTCGATCCGCTTCGGCGGATTGGCGGCGCTCTCGAACGTCAATTTCGAACTGCCGCGCGAACAAGTCCGCGCCATCATCGGACCGAACGGTGCCGGCAAGAGCACGTTCTTCAATTGCCTGACCGGCGTGCTGCGGCCGAGCAGCGGCCGCATCATGTTCAACGGCGAGGACATCACCGGACTGCCGTCGAACGAAATTTCGCAGAAGGGTATTGCCCGCTCTTATCAGATCACCAACATCCTACCGAATGCCAGCGTGCTGGAGAACGTGCGCATCGCCGCGCAGTCGCGGCGCCACGCCTGGAACATGGTCTCGCACCACACCACCTTCCCCGACATCAACGCCAAGGCGGAAGCGGCGCTGCAATCGGTCGGCTTGCTCGACAAGGCCAACGAGGCCGCCTCTAATCTGTCGCACGGCGAGCAGCGCAATCTCGAGATCGGTATCGCGCTCGCCACCGATCCGCAGCTGCTGTGCCTCGACGAGCCGACCGCCGGCATGAGCGCGGCCGAGACCCATCACACCGTCGAGCTGGTGCGCCGCATCGCCGAGCATCTGACCATTCTGATCGTAGAGCACGACATGGAAGTGGTCATGGGCCTCGCCGACCGCATTACGGTCCTGCACTACGGCGCGATTCTTGCAGAAGGCACGCCGGAGGAAATCCAGGAAAATCCCAGGGTGCTGGAGGTTTATCTGAAGACATGAGTGCCGTAGCCGCCGACATGAGCGCCGCAGCCGTCAGCGCCGAGCCGCTCGTCCGCGTCGATGACGTGCATACTTATTACGGCAAGAGCCACATCCTGCACGGCGTGTCACTGACCGTGGCGCCGGGCGAGGTGGTGGGACTGCTCGGCCGCAACGGCGTCGGCAAATCGACGACGCTCAAAACCATCATGGGCCTCATTCAGCCGAGCCGCGGCGCGGTCTTGCTCGACGGCCGTCCCATTACCGGAATGCCGCCGCACAAACTCGCTCGGCGCGGCATCGGTTATGTGCCCGAGGACCGCCGCATCTTCCGGCTCCTCACCGTGATGGAAAATCTGCGCACCGGGCTCGACCGCAACGGCATCACCGAGGAAAGGCGCCGCGTGCTGCTCGACAAGGTCTTTACTTTCTTTCCCGTGCTGGCCGAGCGGCGCAGTCAGGCCGGCGGCACGCTGTCGGGCGGCGAACAGCAGATGCTGGCGATCGCCCGCGCCATGATGCTGGAGCCGAAGATCATCCTGCTCGACGAGCCGACCGAAGGCTTGATGCCGCGCATGGTGTCGCAGATCCGGCAAATCGTCGAGGTGCTGCACAAGGACGGCGTCGCCATCCTGCTGGTCGAACAGAACGTGCCGCTGACGCTGGAGGCGAGCCAGCGCGTCTACATCATGGAGAAGGGCAGCGTCCGCCACCATTGCGCCGCCTCGGACATTTCGGTGCACGATCCCATCATCAAGCAGTATCTGGGGATTTAGCCGATGGGCGCGGTCGGACACTTCTTCCACGCCATCCCGATCGACCTGATCATCATCCAGACGGTGAACGGCATCGTCACCGGCATGATTTTGGCGCTGGTCGCTTCCGGCCTGACGCTGATCTTCGGCATCATGGACGTGGTGAATTTCGCCCATGGCGAGCTGTTCATGTTCGGCGCCTATATGGGCGTGCTGGTGTTCGCCGCCACCGGCAATTTTTGGCTGTCGCTGGTTGCCGCGGCGCTGATCATCGCGGTGTTCGGCGCGGTCTTGCAGGTCGTGACGCTGCGGCCGCTGATCGGCCGTGACCCGCTCAACACGATTCTGGCCACCTTCGGCATCTCGCTTGTGCTGCAGAATTACGCGCTGTGGCAGTTCGGGCCGGTGGCGCGGCGCATTCCCGAGCCGCTCAATCTCTACTTCAACATGTTTTATCTGCAATATCCCTGGTACCGCATCCTCATTGCGGTGCTGTCGGCGGCGATCATCGGCGGCTTCTGGCTGTTCCTCAAATTCAGCAAGTTCGGCATTTGGATCAGGGCCACCGCGCAGGATCGCACCATGGCGCAGGCCATGGGAATTCCCGTGCCGCTCGTCTATACCGGCGTGTTTGCCATCGGCGCCGCGATGGCGGCGGCGAGCGGCGTCTTGTTCGCTCCGCTGGTCGGCGTCAGCCATACGATGGGACTGGATTGGGTTCTGAAGGCTTTCATCGTGGTGGTGGTCGGCGGCATGGG
>JASHWN010000433.1 GCA_030044035.1 Xanthobacteraceae bacterium | reverse complement strand
GCTGCATGACAAGATTTTCGTGCCGTTCTTCACCACCAAAGAAGTCGGCAAGGGCACCGGGCTCGGTCTCTCCACGGTGTACGGCATCATCAAACAGACTGGCGGCTTCGTCTATTTCGATACCGCCGAAGGCAAGGGCACGACGTTCCGCATCTTCTTGCCGCGTCACGTGCCGGGCGTCCATGAGATCGCAGCGCCGCTGGCGCCGGCCGACGTCCCCGCATTCGCCGGCGCGCTCGACGCCGCCGAAGGCGCGCGCCGCGTTGCCACCGCCGACCTCACCGGCCAGGGCACCATCCTGTTGGTCGAGGACGAGGAGGGCTTGCGCGCGCTCAATGCCCGCGGCCTGACGTCGCGCGGCTATACCGTGCTGCAGGCCGGTAACGGCGTCGAAGCCATCGCGGTCTTGGAAAAATCCGACGGCAAGATCGATCTCGTCGTCTCCGACGTGGTCATGCCGGAGATGGACGGCCCGACCCTGCTGCGAGAATTGCGCAAGCGCAATCCCGGCTTGAAGATCATTTTCGTGTCCGGTTACGCCGAGGACGCATTCCAGAAGCATTTGCCGGCCGACGGCCAGCAATTTGATTTCCTGGCGAAGCCCTTCACACTCAAGCAGCTGGTCGAGAAAGTGAAGGAGACGATGGCGGCCTAGCGCCGAAAATGGCGCGCGCTATCGCTGCGACAAAACATAGAAATTCGTTCTCCGGCGAATCGCGCGGTGCGACAGACGCGCGCGCGTCGCTTTGCGACATGCGTTCGACACAGCTCCCGGCTCAATAATATGCAGACGCAGGGCGATATAAACTTTGCGTAACTTTGCGTAAACGGGGCGATGCGGCGCCATCGCGCGAGCGGTCGTTGCGGGTATTTTCGGGGTGCGCCGCGCCGCGTTCCTTGGCGCAAGCGGGGAGGCGAGAGACGGCCGTGACGTCGCTGCGCTGGATGCAATCGGTGGCGAGGCTCGTTGCGCTCGCCGCGGCGCTCCTGGTGGGCGCCGATGAGGCTGATGCGCGCGTCGTCGGCGGCCTGAACGTCGACGCGCCGGCTGCGTTTGTGCGCGCCAGCCTCGTCGCTGCCGACCGCGGCTGGACGCGGCGCGCAGTGAGCTTGGCGCAAGTGCCGCCATCAGGTGGCTCGCTGAGCGATTTGTTTCATCGCGGCGGGCTGCTTGGCGGCTTTGCCGCGGGCTTTTTGGGCTCGGGTCTGCTCGGCTTATTGTTCGGCCGCGGCCTGTTCGGGGAGCTCGGCGGCGTGCCGTCCTATCTGGGCCTATTGTTTCAGCTCGCACTTTTGTTGATGCTCTGCCGGCTGATCTGGAGCCGCTGGCATCGTGCGGATCTGGCCGGCGTCGCCGGCCTGTCGCCGCGGCAATTGGCCGATCCGTATCTGCGGTCGCGCGACGACGTGCACGCTGGCCTCGATTCCATGGCTGCGCCCGGCGACCAGAAAACGCCGCCGCGGCGCAACGGAAGCGCGCCGAACGTCAAACAAGGGCGCCAGCCGCGCGAGCGATAGAGATTATGCTCGCGGGCTACTGCGGCGGCGGATCGTCGTGGCAAACGTGCGGCGATGGCGGACCCCAGCGGCCTAAATCCGGAATGTCGCATTTGCTGCAGGCGCCGAGCGCGAGCACAAAGCCGGCCAGCAATAACAGCCGCAGGGCCCTCGATGCGGCCATCGGCGCAGCACTCGATACTGATCCTCGCATGGCTGCACTCGCTCGCTAACGCATCGTATCGCGTTCCCTGGCCGCCCATCCTGATGCCCGCGACCCGCCGGTGATTGGCAGGGTACTGCGGTCGAATTTCGTTTATCTTACCACGGCGCCCGCCCGCCGCGGTGTCCGCGTCGGCTCGGCAGCCGGGCACGACCGTCATTGTGAAGGAATTAGGAGGAAAGCGATATGGATATTCAGCCTTGCGGCTCAAAACCGTCGCGCCGTGGACCGGCCGATTCGTTCACCGGCGTGGTCTGGCAGGACCCTATCTTCGAGGCGCCGGCGCCGGCGCGGCTGCGTTCAGGCATCGTGCGCTTCGAGCCGGGCGCGCGCACCCACTGGCACACCCATCCGCTTGGCCAGACGCTCGCCATCCTCTCCGGCATCGGCCGGGTGCAGACCTGGGGCGGCTCGGTGCGCGAGGTGCGCGCCGGCGACGTGGTCTGGATCCCGCCCAACGAAAAGCACTGGCACGGCGCCGCGCCGACCATGCTGATGGTCCATGTCGCCATGCAGGAAGCGCTCGACGGCAAGCACGTCACCTGGATGGAGCCGGTCAGCGACGAGCAGTACAAAGCCGCGCCGGCCTAGGCCATGCGCTACGAACTTTATTATTGGCCGAACATTCAGGGCCGCGGCGAGTTTGTGCGGCTTGCTTTGGAAGCGGCTGGCGCCGATTATGCCGACATGGCGCGCCGGCCCGGCCAGCGCGGCGTGCCGGCAATGATGAAAGTTCTGGAAGACCAGCGCTTGCCGCGGCCGCCCTATGCGCCGCCGTTTCTCAAGGCCGGCAACACCATCATCGCCCAGACCGCGCTCATTCTGCATTATCTCGGGCCGCGGCTTGGGCTTGCGCCGCGCGACGAGGCCGGGCGACTGTGGGCGCATCAGCTGCAGCTCACCGTTACCGATCTCGTCGTGCACATCCACGACACCCATCATCCGGTGTCCGGCTGGCTTTATTACGAGGAGCAAAAGCCGGCCGCCAAGCGCCGCACTGCCGATTTCTGGCGTTACCGCATGCCGAAATTCTTTGGCTATTTCGAGCGCGTGCTGAAAAACAACGGCGGCAAGTTCATGGTCGGACGGCGATTGAGCTACGTCGACCTGTCAATGTTTCAGATCATTGAGGGCCTGCGCTACGCGTTTCCCAAGCGCACGAAACGCTTCGAGAAGCGCGTGCCGCTGTTGGTCGCGCTGCACGACCGTGTCGCATCACGTCCGCGCATCAAGGCCTATCTCGCCTCGGAGCGGCGCATTCCGTTCAGCCAATGGGGCATTTATCGGTATTTCAAGGAGCTGGACGGGTAATGCTAGTGGCCCGCTACGCCGGCCACGCCGGCGGGTGCGTGCCGAGCGGCACGGCGGGCCGTGCCCAGTGCGGCGGCGTCTCCGACAACGTCGCGGCGTGGCGCACGGCGGTGAGCGTGCCGAAGCCCGATGGCGTCTCCTCCAAGAGATCGCGCACGTCGGCAGAGCGCGGGTCCGGACACGTGGCGCCGTCGATGCGGCCGAGGCTGCGCAGCCAGGTTCCGGTCTGCGCCAGTGAGCACCGCACGTGCCATGAGCCGCCGCGCTCGGCGCGGCGGACAAGCGCCGCCATCGCGCCGAACGCGAGCAGATAACCGGTGGCGTGGTCGAGCGCCTGCGCCGGCAGCGCGCGCGGCTCATTCTCGCCGAACGCTTCGGCTTCGGCCGCATTGAAGCCGCTCGCGGTCTGCACCAGCGAGTCGAAACCGCGCCGCTTCGCCCACGGTCCGTCATGGCCATAGGCGCAGAGCGATACATAGACGATGCCGGGCCGCAGCTTCGCCACATCCTGCGGGCCGAAGCCGAACGCGGCGATGGCGCCGGGCCGATAGCCCTGCACGAAAACGTCAGCCTGCCGCGCCAGCGCTGCCAGCGTGTCGCGGGCGTCGCCCTGC
The DNA here is from genome assembly GCA_030044035.1 of Xanthobacteraceae bacterium. GTDB lineage: Bacteria > Pseudomonadota > Alphaproteobacteria > Rhizobiales > Xanthobacteraceae > BOG-931. The sequence continues at coordinate 526 of JASHWN010000433.1, read as the reverse complement.
CGCAGATCGAGCGACGTCGATAATTTGCCGCGGCCGCTGTCGATGATGAGCGGCAGCATTCCCGGCAAATGCTGCGCGGTGACGAGCAGCACGTCGGCGCCATGCGCCGCCAAGGTGCGGCCGCACACCGGGCCGGCGATGATGCGGGTGAGGTCGAGCACCTTTATGCCGGACAACGGCCGCGCTGCGGCCGGCAGCGGCTGCCTCGGCGCATCGCCGACGCGCTCGATGGAAAACACCGGCAATTGTGCAAGCGCGCGGCCTTGCGGATGCGCGTCCCACTCGGCGAACGAGCGGCAGGCGGTGACGACGAGGCCCGCTGCCGCGGCGGCGTCTTCCAAATCCTCGGCGCGCCAGCTTTCGAGGGTGTGGGCAACGGCGGCACGGTCGTGGTCGCAGCCGATGAGCTTAAGCAGGCCGCTGCAATGATGCGGCAGGTTGGTGTGCAGCCGCACCCAGCGACCGTCGCCGCAGCGATAGAGGCCGGCGATCGTGTCGTGATACTCATCCGGCACCTTGCCGTTGA
>JASHWN010000052.1 GCA_030044035.1 Xanthobacteraceae bacterium | reverse complement strand
TTGCAGATAATCGGCGAACACGGTGTTGCCGCACAGATACGCGATCAGGCCGAAGCTCGCGGCGGCGATCATGACCGGCACGATGGCGAGGCCGTCGAGCCCGTCGGTGAGGTTCACCGCATTGCCGGCGCCGACGATGATGAACATGCCGAACACCACGAAGAACCAGCCGAGATCGAGCACCAGCTCCTTGAAGAACGGAAATGCCAGCGAAGTGCCGAAATGCGGCAATGCCGGCAGGTGCACGAGCCTCACCATGATGACACAGGCGATGGCAGCGATGATCGCTTCGAGAATAAGGCGCGTGCGGCCGGAAAAACCGCCGTGCGACTGCTTGGTGACTTTGAGATAGTCGTCGTAGAAGCCGACCAGGCCGAAGCCGATCGTCACGCCCAGCACCACCCACACGTAGGCATTGGCGGGATTGGCCCACAACAGCGTCGACACCAGCGTGCCGGACAGGATCATCAGCCCGCCCATGGTGGGCGTGCCGGCCTTGGCGACGACGTGCGACTGCGGCCCGTCGGGCCGGATCGGCTGGCCCTTGCCCTGCAACAGGCGCAGCCGGTCGATGATCGCCGGACCGAACAGAAAGACGAAGAGGAGCGCGGTGATGATGGCGCCGCCGGTGCGGAAGGTGATGTAGCGGAAGACGTTGAGGACGGAAAGCTTGCCCGACAGATCGATCAGCCAATACAGCATCGCATCAACCTTATCGCATCAACCTTGCGCGGACGCGCTTTCGAGTGAGTGGTCGTCGACCGTGTGCGCTTGCGGATAAGCGCGCTGCAGCGCCTTGACGATGGGGCCCATGCGCGAACCGAGCGAGCCCTTGACCATGACCACGTCGCCGGCACGCAGCGCGGCGACCACCTGCCGCTCGAGCGCCGCGGCATCCTCCGCATAAAAGCCGCGACGGCTCGGCGGCAAGGCCTGCCACAACCGGCGCATCAGCGGGCCGCAGCAGAACACGAGATCGACGGCATTGTCGACGATCGGCTTTAGCAGCGCGCGATGGTGCGCCGCGCCCTTGCCGCCGAGCTCGAGCATATCGCCGAGCACGGCGATGCGCCGGCCGCGGGCGCCGATTTTGGCCTGGCCGAGCAGCGCCAGCGCTGCCGCAACCGACGCCGGATTGGCGTTGCAGCTTTCGTCGATCAGCAGCGCCGGCCCGCCGGCTACCTCGATCCCGATCGGCGCGACGCGGCCGGCGACCGCCTTGAATTCACAAAGCGCCAGCGCCGCAAGCGCCAGGTCGGCGCCGGCCAGCACCGAAGTTGCCAGCACCGCCAGCGAATTATCGACCAGATGGCGGCCGGGCGCGCCGATCTTGTAGGTGAGTTCGGTGTCGAAAATCCGCGCCACCACGGCCGAGCAGTGCGGATGCAGCGCGCATTTGAGGAGCCGCGCGTCGGCCTTGGCGTGCTCGCCGAACGAGACGACGCGCGCCACGCCCGCCTCCTCGGCGCGCCGTTTGAGCTGCGCGAATTGCGCGATGTCGCGGTTGAGCACCGCGGCGCCGCCGGGCTCCAGCCCGAGAAAAATCTCGGCTTTGGCGTCGGCGATTTTTGTCAGCGAGCCGAAAAATTCGAGATGCACCGGCGCGATGGTGGTGATCAGCGCCAGGTGCGGGCGCGCCAAACGCGTCAGCGGCGCAATCTCGCCGGCGTGGTTCATGGCCATTTCCAGGACCGCGTAACGCGCGTCCGCCGGGCAGCGCGCCAGCGACAGCGGCACGCCCCAATGATTGTCGGAGGACGCCGTCGAGGCGTGGGTTTTGCCGTCTTTAGACAGCGCGAGCCGCAACGCTTCCTTGGTTCCGGTCTTGCCGACCGAGCCGGTGACGCCGATCACCGTCGCAGCTGTTCGCGCCCGCGCCGCGGCGGCCAGATCGCGCAAACCGGTGCGCACCTCCGGCACGACCAGGAGCGGCAGATCGCCGGCGAACTGCCCGCGCCGCTCTGCCGCAATGACGGCGAGGCCGGCCCCCGCCGCGAGCGCGGCGGCGACGAAGTCGTGCCCGTCGCGGCGGTCGGCGATGGCAAAAAACGCTTCACCAGGAGCAATGCTGCCGCTGTCGATGGAAATGCCGCAGATCGATGGCGGCAACGCGCCCTGGCGCTGCGCGCCCATGGCGTCGGCCATCGCGTCCACGGTCCACAATGCGGTCATGCGGCAAGTTCCTTGAGCGCCGCGGCAACCGCGTCGTGATCGCTGAACGGCACGATCCGGTCACCGATAATTTGGCCGGTTTCATGGCCCTTGCCGGCGATCAGGAGCGCGTCGCCGGCGCGCAGATCGGCAATCGCCGAACGGATCGCTTCGCGCCGGTCGCCGATCTCGATGGCGCCGGGCGCGGCCGCAACAATGGCGGCGCGGATCGCCGCGGCATTCTCGCTGCGCGGATTATCGTCGGTGACGACGACGCGATCGGCTTTGGCGGCGGCGACCGCGCCCATCAGCGGCCGCTTGCCGCGATCGCGGTCGCCGCCGGCGCCGAACACCACGACGAGCCGGGCGGCCGCGTAGGGCCGCAGCGCCTCGAGCGCCTTGGCGAGTGCATCGGGCTTGTGCGCGTAGTCGACGAAAATCGGCGCGCCGCGCTTTTGTCCGACGAGTTCGAGCCGCCCTTTGGCGCCGCGCAGATCGGCGAGCGCGGCAAACACGAGAGCCGGCTCGCCGCCACTGGCAATCGCAATCGCGGCAGCGACGAGCGCATTCTCCACCTGAAACGCGCCGACCAGCGGCAAGCGCGCGCGGAATTCCCTGCCGCCGTGCGCGACACGGAGCGCTTGCGAAAATCCGTCGATGCTGGCGTCGAGGAGGCGGATATCTGTTCCGGTCCGACCGACGCGCAGGATCGACAGGCCTCGCGCCGCGGCGGCGTCGAGCACTGCCGTGGCGTGCTCATGGTCGACGTCGACGACAGCAGTGCCGCCCGGCTCTATGAGTTCTTTGAACAGCCGGAGCTTTGCGGCGAAGTACGCCGCGAAGCTCGGATGGTAGTCGAGATGGTCGCGCGTGATGTTGGTGAAGGCACCCAGCGCAATGCGCAGGCCATCGAGGCGGAACTGGTCGAGACCATGCGATGACGCTTCGATAGCAAGGTGCGTCACGCCGTCATCGGCGAGCTGTTGCAGCGAGCGATGCAGCGCGACCGGATCGGGCGTGGTCAGCGAGCCGTAGGTTTCGCCGCGCGGCGAGACGAGGCCGATGGTGCCGATCGAGGCGGCGCGATGCCCGAGCACATCCCAGATTTGCCGCGTGAAGGCGGCGACCGAGGTCTTGCCGCTGGTGCCGGTAACGGCGGCAATGATTTGCGGCTGGCGCGGATAAATCTTCGAGGCCGCAAAAGCGAGAGCGCGCCGCGCATTGGGAACGCGGATGAATGCGACATTGTCGGGTAGCGAACGCTCCGGCCGCCGCTCCGCCATCACCGCGACGGCGCCGGCGGCGAGCGCCTGATCGACAAAGCGCAGGCCGTCGGTTTTGCCGCCGGCAATCGCCACGAACAGATCGCCAGGTTTGGCCGCGCGGCTGTCGGCGGTCACGCCGGCACACTCGATGTCGCCGCTTCGCGCCGCGGTCTCGGCGTCAGGCGGCAGAAGCTCGCGAAGTTTCATGGCGCGCCGTCCGCATCGGGCTCCGCCTTACCTGCTTTCCCGCACCGAGGCCAGTATCAGCTTGTCGGCCGGCGGCAGGTCCAGGCGCGGCACCATGCCGAGGAGCGGCGCGATGCGCGCCACCACCGCGCCGCCGGTCGGCACCGCGTTCCAGCCCGAGGTGTTGGAGTTCATCGTCTCCGGCAGCTTCTGCGGTTCGTCGAGCATGATCAGCAACAGATAACGCGGGTTGTCGGCCGGCATGATCGCCATGAAATCGGTGAGCACCTTGCTCTTGGAGTAGCGGCCGTTGACCACCTTGTCGGCGGTGCCGGTCTTGCCGCCGATGTAATAGCCCGGCACGTCGGCTTTGCGCGCCGTGCCCTTTTCGACGTTGAGCCGCATCAGGTAGCGCATCATCGCGCTGGTCTCGGGCTTGATCACCCGCTTGCCCAGCGCGTCGGCCTCGGCTTGCGTGCGCTTTAGGAACGTTGGCGGGATCAAGATGCCGCCATTCATCAACGCGGCGACGCCCATCACCGCCTGCAGCGGCGCCACCGACAGGCCATGGCCGAACGCAATCGTGATGGTGTTGAGCTCGCCCCAGCGCTTGGGCACGATCGGTTCGGCGCTTTCCGGCAGTTCGGTGCGCAGCCGGTCGAGCTGACCCATCTTCTTCAGGAACGCCTTGTGGGCGTCTACCCCCATCGCCATGGCGATGCGCGCGGCGCCGATGTTCGACGAGTAGGTGAAGATTTCCGGCACGGTGAGGATGCGGTGCTGCGCTTCGAAATCGTGGATCTCGAAGCGGCCGAAATGCAGCGGCGCGCGCGCGTCGAACGAGGAATTGAGCGTCACCTTGCCGGAATCGAGCGCCATCGCCACGGTGAACGCCTTGTAGGTCGAGCCCATCTCGTAGACGCCGGTGGTCAACCGGTTGATGCGGCTCGGATCGAGCGCCTGGCGCGGATTGTTCGGGTCGTAATCGGGCTCCGACACCATGGCGACGATTTCGCCGGTGCGCACGTCGAGCACGACGCCGGCGGCGGCGATGGCGTGATATTTCGCCCGTGCCGCGACCAGTTCGTCGCGCAGCGCGTGCTGCACGCGCAGATCGAGTGCGAGCTGCACCGGCGTCTGCAGCCGGTCGGTGGCGAGCCCCGCCGTGTGCAGCGCCGCCAGGCCGTGACTGTCGAGCCACTTTTCGATGCCGGCGATGCCCTGGTTGTCGATGTTGACGTGGCCGATCAGGTGGGAGACTTCCGGGCCGTTCGGATAGTCGCGCTTGTTCTCGTTGAGGAAGCCGATGCCGGGCAGGCCTTGCCGGTAAATCTCGCGCTGCTGTTCGGGCGCGATGTCGCGCTTGAGCCAGACGAAGCCGCGCTTCGAACACAGCCGCTCACGCAATTCGCTGGCGTCGAGGTCGGGCAGATCGGCGGTCAGCAGTTCGACCGCCTCGTCGCAGTCGATGATGCGCCGCGGCTCGCCGTAAAGCGACGGCACG
>JASHWN010000432.1 GCA_030044035.1 Xanthobacteraceae bacterium | reverse complement strand
GGCCGGTCGCCATGATGGCGTCGGAGCGGACAGCGGCCACGTCCTCGACGGTGATTTCCGGATCGGGATTGGCCATGGCGAAGATGACCGGCTTGTCGGCCATCGATTTGACCATCGCCTTGGTCACCGCACCTTTCACCGACAGACCAAAGAACACGTCGGCGCCGGCCAGAGCGTCGCTCAAGGTGCGCGCCTTGGTGTTCACCGCGAAGCCGGACTTCCACTGGTTCATGCCGTCGCTGCGGCCTTCGTAGATCACGCCCTTGGTGTCGCAGAGGATGAGATTTTCCGGACGGAAGCCGATGGCGCGCAAAAGCTCGAGGCAGGCGATGCCGGCGGCGCCGGCGCCGTTGCAGACCAGCTTGGTTTTGGCGACCTCGCGGCCGGTCAGCTCCAGCGCGTTGATCAAGCCGGCGGCGGCAATGATGGCGGTGCCGTGCTGGTCGTCATGGAACACCGGAATGTCGAGCAGCTCGCGCAGCTTCTGCTCGATGATGAAGCATTCCGGCGCCTTGATGTCTTCCAGATTGATGCCGCCCCAGCTCTTGCCGAGCAGCTTCACGCAATTGACGAACTCATCCGGGTCTTCGGTCGAGACTTCAAGATCGATGGAATCGACGTCGGCGAAGCGCTTGAACAGCACCGACTTGCCTTCCATGACCGGCTTGGCGGCGAGCGCGCCGCGATTGCCGAGACCCAAGATCGCCGTGCCGTTGGTGATCACGGCGACGAAATTGCCTTTGGTCGTGTAGTCGAACGCGCGCGCCTCGTCCTCGGCGATCGCCAGAACCGGCACCGCCACGCCCGGCGAATAGGCGAGCGACAGATCGCGCTGCGTCGCCATCGGCTTGGTGGCGACGACTTCGAGCTTGCCGGGGCGGCCTTGGCTGTGAAACAGCAGGGCTTCCTGATCGGTGAAAGTCGGCCGATTGGCGCGGCTGCCGTCTCGGCCGTTTTTCTGGGAAGCCATCGTTACTGTCCTGCAAAAGCCGCCGGCAGACGGCCGGCGGGCCGACCTTAGCGAAACCAGCCGCCCGTGCTCAAGTCGGCGCCAGCCCCTATGAAGCGAGGCCGACGCCCAAAGCGCCGCACCGTCACACATTGAACACGGCCGCGAGGCAGAGTAATGCCTCCATTCGCGCTGCCTGCGGGCGGCAAAAACCGGCAACCCATGATCCGTTTTGTTCTTCGCTTCCTTGGCCTGTGCCTTTTGGCCGCTGCCTTCGTGTTCTTTGTCTATGACGGCACGAAATCGATTGCCAACCAGCAGTTCGTGCCGCTGACGGTCAGCGAACTGTGGGCCGATATCGATCAGCACAGCCTTAACGCGGCGCAGGACTGGCTCAAGGCCAAGCTATTGTGGGCGTGGGATCCATACGTGCAGGGATTTTTCGATCTGCCGAGCTGGGCGGTGCTTGCGGTGATCGCGGCAATCCTGGTCGTGCTCGGCCGCAAGAAGAAGAGACTGATCGGTTACGCGCGGGACTAAAAAGGAGCTGTTTGCCGGATGCGGTGCAGCGTGCAACGCTGCACCGCTGATCCGGCATCTTGCAAAGCTCTGTGTCTGGAACGATCCCGGGTCTGCAGCGCACGCCCCCGGGAAACGGCAAGAGGAGTGCAATGGCCGCCAGCGGCTACGATTACATCATCGTCGGCGCCGGCTCGGCCGGCTGCGTACTCGCCAATCGCCTGAGCGAGGACGGCGCCGCCAGCGTGTTGTTGCTCGAAGCCGGCGGCCGCGACTGGCATCCCTACATCCACATCCCGCTCGGCATGGGCCGCATGCACGAATACGGCATGTTCGACTGGGGCTACCAGACCGAGGCCGAACCGAACCTCAACGGCCGGCGCATCGAGGCGATGCGCGGCAAAGTGTTGGGCGGCTCGTCCTCGATCAACGTCATGGCGTACACGCGCGGCAATCCCGGCGACTACGACCGCTGGGCCCAGAAGGGCGCGCACGGCTGGTCCTACGCGGACGTGCTGCCGTATTTCCAGCGCTGCGAAACCTGGGAGAACGGCGCTAATCCGTGGCGCGGCGCCAGCGGCCCGCTCGGCACCGAATTCGCCAAGACCAAGGACCCGCTGTACGACGGCTGGCTCGCGGCCGCCAAAGCCTGCGGTTACGCGCTGACGCCGGATTATAACGGCAAGCAGCAGGAAGGTTTTGGCCGCGGCCAATACACCATTCGCGACGGCCGCCGCTCGTCCGCCGCCAACGCGTTTCTCAAACCGGCGCGCGGGCGCGAGAACCTCAGCGTCGTCACCAATGCGCACGCCACGCGCGTTGTGCTCGACGGCACGCGGGCCAAAGGCATCGAATACGTCAAAGCCGGCACAACGATTCGCGCCGAAGCGGCGCGCGAGATCATCGTCGCCGCGGGCGCCTTCAACTCGCCGCAGCTTTTGCTGCTGTCCGGCATCGGGCCGGCGCAGCACTTACGCGACATGGGTATCGCGGTCGCTGCCGATCTGCCGGTCGGCGAAAACCTGCAGGACCATCTCGGCGCCTACATGACCTACACGCGGCCGCAGCCCGGCACGTTTCATCGCGAAATGCGCTTCGACCGCATGGCGGTCGCCATGGTGCAGGCCTACTTGTTCGGCACCGGGCCGGGCACGGTGGTGCCGGGCGGGCTGCA
>JASHWN010000431.1 GCA_030044035.1 Xanthobacteraceae bacterium | reverse complement strand
ATAGCAGTTACTTCACTGGGCCTTGATGCCGGCGGCTTTGATGATCGGCCACCATTTCTCGATCTCGGCTTTTTGGAAGGCGTGCAGCGCTTGCGGCGTGCGCTGCTCGGGCGGGTAGATCTCCTGCGCCAGATCGAGTAGCCGCTTGCGGGTTTCCTGTTCAGCGAGCCCGGCCTGCACCGCGGCGTTGAGCTTGGTGATGATCGGCTTCGGCGTGCCTTTCGGCGCCCACAGCGCGTGCCAGAAAAAGAAATAATAGCCCGGCATGCCGGCTTCGTCGGTGGTCGGGATTTCCGGCGCCACGGCGATGCGTTTCGGCGCGGTGACCGCGTAGGCCTTCAGCGCGCCGGCGCGCACATGCGGCAGCGACACCGCCGGCGTGTCGAGCTGGATGTCGGTGATGCCGGCAAGGAGATCGTTGGTGGCGAGCCCGGCGCTGCGATAGGCCACCATCTGCCAGTGCAGGCCGAGCATGTTCTCCATGAGTACGCCGGCGACATGGCTCGGGCTGCCGACGCCGGACGTGCCCATCGTGGTCTTGTCGCCGTTTGCCTTCAGCCACGCCACCAATTCCTGGAGGTTGCTGGCCGGCATGGTCTTGCGGGCGTCGATCAAAAACGGCTGCGTGGCGACCAGCGCGATCGGCTCGAAATCGTTGAGCAGGTCGAAGCCGAGATCGTAGATGGCGCCGTTGGCGACGTTGGTGCCCCACATGCCCCACAGGATGGTGTAGCCGTCGGGCGTCGAGCGCTCGGCGCGGGTGACGCCGATAGTGCCGGCGGCGCCGGCGACGTTCTCGACCACCATCGGCTGGCCCAGATTCTTGCTCATCGCCTGCGCCATGATGCGGCCGAGCACGTCGGTCGAGCCGCCCGGCGCCAGCGGCACGATCATGCTGATCGGCCGCGACGGATAATTGCTTTGCGCGGCGGCCGGCGCGGCGCCGGCGAGGCCCAAACTCGCGGCGACGGCCGCGAGCACAAGCATTCTGCCGATCATGGGCGTGTCTCCCGTATGGCGTTTCCTGAGCTTTCGTATGCCAGAGCCGGGCGCGGCGCCAAAGGGCCGGGCGAATTCGACGCAAGGCCCGCGCGTCCGCAATTGTCGCCGCAGTTGAATCGTGGTTCACATGTTGGCGTCGGTCGCTGATTCCGGCTCGCCAATGCCATACCGCCGCACCGAAAAGGTCAGCCGCCGCCTCGCCGCGCGCCGCGCGGCCATCATTGCGGCGGCGCGAACGGCGGCGAGCGAAGGCGGCTTAGGGGCGGTGCAAATCGTGCCGGTGGCGGAGAAGGCCGGCATCGCTGCCGGCACGGTCTATCGCTACTTTCCGGGCAAGACCGATTTGGTGGCGGCGCTCTTGGCTGAAATTTCCGACAGCGAGACCGCGGCGCTGCGCCGTGCCGCCGCAGCGGCGCCGGGTCCTGCGTCCGCGCTTGCCGCCGCGCTCATGACGTTCGCGGCGCGCGCGTTGCGTCACCGCCGCTTGCTGTACGCGGCGATTGCCGAGCCGGTCGATGCCGAATCGGATGCAGCGCGGGCGGCGTTTCGCCAGGCGCTCGCCGCGGAGTTCACGACGCTGATCGCCGCGGCGGCCGCGCGCGGGCAAGTGCCGGAGCAGGACGGCGGCTTGGCGACGGCCGCTCTGCTCGGCTTATTGGTGGAAGGCCTGCTCGGTCCGCTCGCGCCGGCGGCGGCAGGCCGCGAGCGCGAACGCGTTCAGTCGCTGACTTTGATTGCGCTGCGCGCGCTCGGCGTTGCCGATGCGCGCGCCCGCGGCCTTGTGGTGCAGACGGCGATGCCGGCCGATTAGCTGCCGGTGGCCGAGACGACCTCACCAAACAACTGCCAAGTCTTGCCGTCGAATTTTTCCAGCTGCATCTGCTTGATCGGGCTGAAGTCGTCGGCGCTGGTCGACAGCGTGATGCCAGGCAGCAGCATCGGCAGTTTCAAGTCGCGCAGGCTGGCGGCCTGGCGCATGATGTTCTCGCGCGTGAGATCGTTGCCGCATGCCTTGAGCACGGCGACCACCGTCTGCACGTACGAGTAGGCTATGGTCGCCTGGTTGTCGGTGATGCTGCCCGACAGCCCGGACTTGTTCATGAACGCGAGCCACTCCTTGTACTCGGGCGTGTTCTGCCACTGCGGGTCGGTGGGATCCTTGGCGAAGGCCGCTGAGATGACGCCGACGCCCTTCTCGAACCCGGCGCCTTTCATGGTGGTGCCGACCCCGTTGGCCACCGAGTTGAGGAACTGCGTCGGCTTCCAACCGATGTCGTAGACCTTGCGGATCGCTTGCGCGGCGAATTTCGGAATGGCGGCGATCAGCAGCACGTCGGCGCCGCTCGCCTGCAGCGCGACGATCTGGGAATCGACGGTCGGATCGCTGGTCTCGTACGATTGGGTGGCGACGATCATGTTGGCCTTGGCGCCCAAGCCATCGCGCAGGCCGTTGAGATAGTCCTTGCCGTAATCGTCGTTCTGATAGAGCACGGCGATCTTGGCGTTCGGCAGGTTCTTCAGGATGTAGTGCGCGTAGATGTGCGACTCGGTCGAGTAGCTCGGCAGCCACAGCATGGTCCACGGAAAGTGCTTGGGATCGTTCCATTGATCGGCGCCGGTGGCAGGAAACAGCTGCGGCACCTTGTTGTCGTTGAGATAGCCGTGGATCGCCATGTTGGGCGGCGTGCCGAGGGTGTTGAACATCAACAGCACTTTGTCCTGCTCGACCATCTGGCGCACGAGCTCGACGGTCTTCGGCGGGCTGTAGCTGTCGTCGCGGCTGATGAAGTTGACCTTGCGGCCGTTGATGCCGCCTTGCGCATTGATCATGGCGAAATAGGCGGCGTCGACCTTGCCGATGATGCCGTAGGACGACGCCGGACCGCTGTACGGCATGGTGTTGCCGATCTTGATCTCGGTATCGCTGGCGCCCGGCCCGTATTGGCCGGCCGCATAGGCCAAACCGCCGGCAACTAACAGGCCGGCCGCCGACAGGCCGGCCAACATGGTGTGCTTGAGTGTCATTCCAACCTCCCTTGGCTTGTTTGTTGCGGTGATGAAGCGTTGTTCGATGCCGCAGAGATTTCTCCAGCGGCCACGGCCGGCCGCAATCGGCCGCGCAGCCAAGCGGCGAGCGGACCGAGCGAGCCGACGACGCCGCGCGGCATCGCGTACATGAACAACAGCATCGCCAGTCCGTAGATCGCCCATGGCGCAGCGTCGGAAATGTCATTGGCGAAGTTCGGCACGAACTCGATGAAAAAGCCGCCGACGATGGCGCCGCCGATGGTGGCGATGCCGCCGACCGCCGAGCCTACCAGGAACGATATCGACAGGAACAGGCTAAAACTCTCCGGCGCCACGAAGCCGACCACGATCGCAGCCAGCGCGCCGGCGACCGCGGTGAACAAGGTCGAGGTACCGAACGCCAAGGTCTTGTAGCGTGGGGTATCGACGCCCATCGCCGCTGCCGCGATCGGATGGTCGCGGATCGCCATCCAGGCGCGGCCGGTGCGGCCGTTGAGCAGGTTGGCGGCGACGCGGATGGCGACCAACAAAATCACCAGGACGAACAGATAGAGCCAGCGGTCGCGGTCGATGCCGAGCCCGGGCGGCGGCGCCGGCTTGGCGAGATTGAGGCCCTGCTGGCCGCCGGTCCAGGAAAAGTATTTCAGCGTCTGCGGCGTCGCGACCGCCATGGCGAGCGTGACCAGCGCCAGATAGGGACCTTCGAAGCGCAACGCCGGCAGCCCGAACAACAGGCCGAGCGCGAAACCGACCAGGGCGGCCGGCGGCAGCGTCGCCCAGTACGGCACGCCGTAGCGGTGCATCAGCACCGCGGCGGTGTAGCCGCCGGCGGCAAAGAAGCCGCCGTGGCCGAGCGAGATCTGGCCGTTATAGCCGGTGAGGATGTTGAGCCCGAGCACGGCGATGGCGTAGATCATCACCTGCGTCAGCTCGAAGACCTGGTAATTGCTCAGGCCGAACGGCAGCGCCGCGGCCAGCACGATCAAAGCCGCGATGGCAAACCGCCGCCACGCGCCGATGCGCAGCCGCGCTTCGCCGCCGACGGCGAGCTTTTCAGAAGCAATCGCGGCGGTGCCATCGTTCATGGTCACACCCGCCGCACGATCGCGGTGCCGAACAGACCGTTGGGCCGGAATGCGAGCACGATGACGATCAAGATCAGCGCCACCGTCAGCTTGAGCTGGCTCGCGATCAAATAGGTGCCGACCAGATTTTCGGTGACGCCGACGATCAGGCCGCCGATCACGGCGCCGACCGGGCTGGTGATGCCGCCAAGGAGCGCGCCGGTGAAGGCGTAGAGCAGCACGCCGCTCATCATCTCGGGATCGAGGAACAGGATCGGCGCCACCATGATGCCGGCGGTGGCGCCGATCGCGGCAGCAAGGCCCCAGCCGATGGCGAGCATGCGGCCGACGCGAATGCCGCAGAGCCGCGCCGAGGCCGGATTTTGCGCCGCCGCGCGCATCGCCAACCCGGTCGCGGTGAAACGGAAGAACGCGAACAACAGCGCGAGCATGATCAGCGTCACGGCGATGACGCCGAGGTCGCGGGTGGTCATGAGCGCGCCGAACAGCGGCCGGTCCGGAAATGGGCTTGGGAATTCCTGCAGCGTATAGGTGAAAAGCCAGCCCGCCAGCGCGTTGAAGATCAGCAGCAAGCCGATGGTGACGACGACGGCGGCCAGAACCGGCGCATTCTCGACCGGCCGGACGACGACCCGTTCGATCACCATGCCGCCGATGAACGAGACGATCAGCGTGAGCGCAAACGCCGCCCAGAACGGCACGGCCGCGTTGACCAGCATCCAGGCGATGTAGGTGGAAAACATCGCCATCTCGCCCTGGGCGAAATTCACGAGATCGGTGGCGCGGTAGATCATCACCAGCGCCAGCGCGAGGCTCGCATAAATGGCGCCCGAGGCCAGTCCGGAAAACACTTGCTGCAGGAACAGGTGCATGGGCGCTCGTCAGTAGCCGAGATAGGAGCGGCGAATTTGCGGATCGTCGGCCAGCGCTTTGGCGCTGCCAGAAGCGACGACGTAACCGGTCTCGATCAGATAAGCGTGGTCGGCGAGCTCCAGCGCCAGGCTGGCGTTCTGCTCGACCAACAGCACGCTGACGCGTTGCTCGCGGCGGATGCGGTCGATGATGGCGAAGATCGCTTCGACGACGCGCGGAGCGAGGCCGAACGACGGCTCGTCGAGCACCAGAAGCCGCGGCGCCATCATCAGCGCGCGGGCGATTGCCAGCATCTGCTGCTCGCCGCCGGAGAGCGCGCCGGCCTGCTGGCGCCGCCGGTCGGCAAGAATCGGAAAATAGCCGTACATGCGGGCCATGGCGTCGTGCGGCTTGCTGGCGCGCGTGTAACCGCCGAGACGCAGATTTTCTTCAACCGTCAGGCCGACGAACGTGCCGCGCCCCTCCGGCACATGGGCGACGCCCATGGCGGCGATCTCTTCGGTCGAGCGCCGCTGCAGCGCCTCGCCGGCAAAAACGATAGCGCCTTCGCTGCGCACCATGCCGCACACCGCGCGCAAGGTCGTGGTCTTGCCGGCGCCGTTGGCGCCCAAGAGCACGGTCATGCCGCCGTCCTCGACCGCGACGTCGATGCCGTGCAGCGCCTCGAACGCGCCGTAAAACGCCTTGACCGCGTGCAGGTGCAGGATCGGTGCCATCAGTGCCGCGTCCCCAGATAAGCCTCGGTCACGGCCGGCACGCCGCGCACCTCCTCGGGCGTGCCGTCGGCGATGACGCGGCCGAAATTGAGCACCACGACCTGATCGGACAAGCTCATCACCAGGCCCATGTGGTGCTCGACCAACAGCACGGTTATTTCGAGCTTGTCGCGGATCGAACGAATGAGCGCGCCGAGTTGCGCCACTTCGTCGTGATTGAGCCCGCCGGCCGGCTCGTCGAGCAGGACGAGCGCAGGCTTTGTCGCCAGCGCGCGGGCGAGCTCGACGCGCTTGCGCTGGGCAAAGGTCAGGCTCGCCGCCGGCCGCGTCGCCGCGCCGCCGAGCTCGACGAAGTCGAGTGTGACCCGCGCGATGAGATCGAACTCACGCTCTTCGCGACGCGATGAGGGCAGCGTGAACGCGTCGGTGAGGGGGCCGTTGCGGCCGCGCGCATGAGCGCCGATCTTGACGTTATCGAGCACCGAGAGCGAGTCGAACAAGGTCGGGCTCTGAAACGTGCGGCCGATGCCCAAGCCGGCGATGTCGGCGGGCGCGCAGTCGGCGAGCGAGCGGCCATTGAGGCGGATGTCGCCACGCGCGGGGCGATAGAGGCGGCTCAGACAATTGAACAGCGTGGTCTTGCCGGCGCCGTTCGGTCCGATCAGTCCGGTGATGCGGCCGGGCGCGACCGAGAACGTGACGCCGTCGAGCGCGACGATGCCGCCGAAGCGCATGGTCACGTCCGCGACTTCAAGCAGTTGCGCCGGCGCGCCGCCTTGCGAAGCCGCCGTCGTGCGCAACGGCACGCCACTCATGCGGAGGCAATCGCCATCAAGGCCATCCTCCCGCCTGTGTTCCCCGCTGGCCCTCGCCGAAGCAAGGGACTAGGTCGATCCGGCTTGTTGCGCCGCCGGTCTCAACCGACGATGAACAGCGTGACACGCCCGCTATTCGCGCGTCAACGATCCGCAGAGCACATAATTTCGGCTAGGGCGACGCGTCGCACGTCGCGCGGCGCGTTCTTCAGTGCGACATCAGCACCGGCACGGTCATCGAGCGCAGAATGCTGCGGGTGACGCCGCCGAGCACGAATTCGCGCAGGCGGGAATGGCCGTAGCCGCCCATCACCATGAAATCGGTATTGGCGTCGGCGGCGTGCGAGAGCAGGGCGTCGGCGACGTCGATGTCGCCGAGGCTCATGCGTTTGACGTCGACCTTCAGCCCGTGGCGGGCGAGGTGCTGGCCCATATCGGCGCCGGCAATCTCGTCCTGTTTGCCGGGCTCGTCGGCGATGATCACCACTTCTACGGCGCCGGCGCGCTCGAGCACCGGCATGGCGTCGGCGATCGCGCGCGTCGCGGCCCGGCTGCCGTCCCAGCACACCATGACCCGGTCGAGCTTGAGCGGCGCCTTCTGGATGTAGGGCACGACAATGACCGGCCGGCCGGATTCGAACAGCGCGCTCTCGGCGATCAATTCCTCGACCGTGTCTTTCCCAGGCTCGGCCTGGCCGACCACGGCCAGGTCGAAGCGCCGCGCGATCATGCCGAACTGCTCGCCGGCGCCGGCAAAGCTTGCGGCAAGCTTCATCGGCTCGGCGGCGATGCCGGCGCGCGACGCCGCTGCGGCAAACCCGTCGAGCGCGGCCTTGGCGGCAGCTTCGCTGTCGGCCTGCTGGGTTTCGATGACTTCGGGTGGGATATAGCCGGTGGCCGCGACCGGCACGACGGCGTCGTACAAGAAAGCGATGCCGGTCAAATGCGCATCGAGCGCCTCGGCAACGGAGATGGCGTAATCGCCGGCGTAGCTGCCGCCTTCGCCGATGCTCAGATTGACCACCATGTCCTTGATCATTGCGGCGTCTCCCTGTGCCTGCGCCGGTCCAATCTCATTTTATATCATAAGGCGACGGTCATTGATCGAGATCAAGCGCGTCGCGATAGCTTACTTCTTCTTGATCGCACCGTCGGCGTCGAATTGGCTGATATAGGCCCACAGATCGGCGACTTTCTGGTCATCCTTGATGCCGGCGAACGGCATCTTGGTGCCCTTCACGATGGCCTGCGGGTCGTGGATGTACTCCTTGAACGTGGCCGCGTTCCAGGTGATGCCGGAGTTCTTCATCGCCTCGGAATAGGGATAGTCCGCGACGCTGCCGGCCTTGCGGCCGTCGAGCCCGTTGAGCTGCGGCCCGAGCATGTTCTCGGCCGTGTCGCCGACCTGGTGGCAGGCCCGGCACACCGCAAAATCGCGCTCGCCGTCCGCGACGTTCTGCGCGGAGACCGCGCCCGCGGACACTGTCAGCATGATGGCCCCGACACTCAACGTTCTCATCATTGCGTTCCCTTTCGACGATTGGCCGAGCCGTTCAAGCGAGCCCGCTTTCGCCTGTCAACGGCCAAAATCGCCGGCAGGCGATTCCAAACTGCGCGCACTGAATTTTCACGCTATAATGAGCGCCACTGATACCGCCTAGCGTCTGGAGCAAAACGTGCCGGTCGCAATGCCGTTACCCGACGATGCCGTGCTCGTGCGCCGCGCCGAGATCGTGGCCGCATTGCGCGGCATCGTTCCCGGCGAAGGCGTCATCGCCTCCGAGGAAGCGATGCGGCCGTACGAAAGCGACGGGCTCACCGCCTATCGCCAGCTGCCGATGGTCGTGGTGCTGCCGGAAACCACTGCGCAGGTCGCGGGGGTGCTCGGCTATTGCCACCGCGAAGGCATCAAAGTTGTGCCGCGCGGCGCCGGCACCTCGCTCTCGGGTGGCGCGCTGCCGCTCGGTGACGGCGTGCTCCTCGGCATGGCCAAGTTCAACCGCATCCGCGAGATCGATTTCGACAATCGCGTCGCCGTGGTCGAGCCCGGCGTCACCAATCTCGCGGTGTCGCAGGCGGTCGAGCAGGCCGGCTTCTACTACGCGCCCGATCCGTCGTCGCAGATCGCCTGCACGATCGGCGGCAACGTCGCGGAAAATTCCGGCGGCGTGCACTGCCTCAAATACGGCGTCACCACCAACAATGTGCTCGGCTGCGAATTGGTGCTGATGACCGGCGAGGTTCTGCGCCTCGGCGGCAAGCATCTCGACGCCGGCGGCTACGATCTCCTTGGCATCGTCACCGGCTCGGAGGGTTTGCTCGGCGTCGTCACCGAGGTGACGGTGCGCATTCTGAAAAAGCCGCAGACCGCGCGCGCCGCCTTGATCGGCTTTCCAAGTTCCGAAGACGCCGGCGATTGCGTCGCCCGCATCATCGGCGCCGGCATCATTCCGGGCGGTATGGAGATGATGGACGGCCCGGCCATCAAGGCCGCCGAGGACTTTGTCCACGCCGGCTATCCGCTCGACGTCGAGGCGCTCTTGATCGTCGAGCTCGACGGCCCGGCCGCCGAGGTCGATCATCTGCTCGAGCGGGTGCAGGAGATCGCGCGCGGCTGCTGCGCGGCGACCTGCCGGATATCCAACTCGGAAGAGGAGCGGCTGTTGTTCTGGGCCGGCCGCAAGGCGGCGTTCCCGGCGGTCGGCCGCATCTCGCCGGATTATTACTGCATGGACGGCACCATCCCGCGCGCCAAGCTGCCGCTCGTGCTCAAGCGCATGCAGGAGCTGTCGCGGCAATACGGGCTGCGCGTCGCCAACGTGTTTCACGCCGGCGACGGCAATCTGCACCCGCTCATCCTCTACGACGCCAACAGGCCGGGCGAGCTGGAGCGCGCCGAAGAATTCGGCGCCGATATTTTGCGGCTATGCGTCGAAGTCGGCGGCGTGCTCACCGGCGAGCACGGCGTCGGCGTGGAAAAGCGCGACCTGATGCCGGCGATGTTCACGCCAGCCGATCTCGACCAGCAGCAGCGGCTCAAATGCGCCTTCGACGACAAGAGCCTGCTCAATCCCGGCAAGGTCTTTCCTACGCTGCACCGCTGCGCCGAGCTCGGCCGCATGCACGTGCATGCCGGCAAGGTGGCCTTTCCGGATCTGCCGCGGTTCTAAAAATTCGCCGTCGAGAGCATTCGCCAAAAGCAATCCCATGCAATTCGGTCTGTTCACGTCTGCGCAAGCCAACAGCGGCGATCTTGCTCCGGACGCCGGCCAAGGCTTCCGCGATTATCTCGAGTTCAACGTCGAGGCCGAAGCGCTGGGGTTCAAGTCGAGTTTCTCGGTCGAGCATCACTTCACCGGCTGGAACCAAGTGTCGGCGACGCTGATGCTGCTGATGGCGCTCGCCATGCGCACCAAAACGTTGCGGCTTGGCAGCGCCGTGATCGTGTTGCCGTGGCACAATCCGGTGCTGCTCGCCGAACAGGCCGCGACGCTCGATCTCGTTTCCGGGGGCCGCTTCGATTTCGGCATCGGCAAAGGCTACCGGCACAGCGAGTTCAAGGGCTTTCAGATTTCGCCCGCCGACGCCGATGCGCGGTTCGAGGAGGCGGTCGCGCTGATGACCCGCGCCTTCACCAGCCGCGAGCGCTTTTCCCATCGCGGCCGCTTCTGGCATTTCGAGGACATCGTGGTGGAGCCGCCGCCGGCGCAAAAGCCGTACCCGCCGTTCTGGGTGGCGGCCGCCAGCGAGGCGTCGATCCGCCGCGCCGCGGCCCGCGGCTTCAATCTGATCCTCGATCAGTATGCGAGCCCGCAACAGATCACGGAGCGCATCGCGATCTACAAAGCCGAGCGGCGGGCGCGCGGCCTTGGCTTCGACCCCATGCAGGTGGCGGTGGCGCGCCAGCTCTATGTCGCCAAGGATGAAGCCGACAGGCAGGCAGCGCTCGCTCGACAGGCGGCCTATACCAGGCGCACCGTCGATGTCTCGCGGACCCCGGATCGCCAAGGTGGCTCGCACGTGCTCGCCTATGCCGACAAGGCCGGCGGCACCGAGGAGCACGCGCTCTACGGCACGCCCGATGAGGTCTGCGCCATGCTTGATGGGCTGCGCAAAGGCGGCGTGAGCTATGTGCTTCTGACCGTTGCGGGGGGCGGCGGGCAACTGCACCGCTTTGCGCGCGATATCATGCCGGTCTTCGCGGGTGCCGCGTCCGCGGCCGACGCGGCCGAGTGATGCAGGCCCCAATGGCGGACACGATCAAAGCCCGCGATGCCGCTGATGTCGAACAGGCTATCTGCGCCGCGCTCGGCGACGGCAGGACGCTGGAATTGACCGGCCGCGGCACCAAGCGGGGCATCGGCCGCGCCGCGCAGTGGGACGCGACGCTCGATTTGTCGGGCCTGTCGGGCGTCACGCTCTATGAGCCTGAGGAGCTGGTGCTCTCGGCCAAGGCCGGCACGCCGCTCGCCGAGATCGAAGCGCTAGTTGCGGCGAGCAAGCAGCAATTGGCCTTCGAGCCGATGGACTACGGGCCGGTGCTGGGCGTGGCGCCGGGTGGCGGCACGATCGGCGGCGCCATCGCCGCCAATCTGTCCGGCCCGCGGCGCATCAAGGCTGGCGCGGCGCGCGATCATTTCCTCGGCGTCAACGCCGTCTCAGGGCGCGGCGAAACCTTCAAATCCGGCGGCCGCGTTGTCAAAAACGTCACCGGCTACGATCTGTGCAAGCTGCTCGCCGGCTCGTGGGGCACGCTGGCGGCGATGACCGACATCACGATCAAGACGCTGCCGCGCGCCGAGACCGAGGCGACCGTGCTCGTTTTCGCTCTGGATGACGGCGCCGCCTGCAAGGCGATGGCGGCGGCGATGGGATCGTATGGCGACGTGTCGGCGGCGGCGCATCTGCAGCCTGCGGTCGGCGCGCGCATTGCCGCGACGGCAAATGCAGTCGGCGCTGTTACCGCTTTCCGGCTGGAAGGCGTGGCGCCTTCGGTCGCGCAGCGCAAAAGTGTTCTGGAGGCATTGTTGGCGCCGTTCAGCGCGCTCGGAACGCTGGACGAGGCGGCGTCGCGGTCGTTCTGGCGCGCCGTGAGGGACGTGACGCCGTTCGCCGCTTTCAGGCCGTTCGGCGAGCCCGACCTGTGGCGCATCTCGACGGCGCCGGCGCGTGGCGCCGACATTGGCCGCAAGCTCACCGAGCAGGCCGGCGCCGAAATTCTCTATGACTGGGCGGGCGGTCTCGTCTGGGCGGCGTTACCGCCGTCAGCCGATGCCAACGCAGCGCTGGTGCGAACGACCGTTGCCGAGGCCGGCGGACACGCCACATTGATCCGGGCGCCAGCGCCGGTGCGCGCCGCTGTCGAGGTTTTCACGCCCGAGCCACCGCCGCTCGCCGCATTGACGCGGCGCGTGCGCGAGGGTTTCGATCCCAACGGCGTGCTCAATCCCGGCCGCATGTGGGCGGGCGTCTAGCAAGAGCTATATAAAAATCGGCGATGCAAACCTCCTTCACGCTCGCGCAACTGGCCGATCCGCAGGTCGCGGAAGCGGACAAGATCCTGCGCGCTTGCGTGCATTGCGGCTTCTGCACCGCGACCTGCCCGACCTATGTGCTCGACGGCAACGAGCTCGATTCGCCGCGCGGGCGCATCTATCTGATCAAGGACATGCTGGAGCACGACCGGCCGGCGAGCGCCGAGGTCGCGCTGCACATCGACCGCTGTCTGTCCTGCCTTGCCTGCATGACGACCTGTCCGTCCGGGGTGCATTACATGCATCTGGTCGATCAGGCCCGCGCCCATATCGAGCGCACTTATCGCCGGCCATTTGGCGAGCGGTTCATGCGCGATGTGCTGGCCAAGCTTCTGCCGTATCCGGGTCGCTTCCGTCTGGCGCTCATGGCAGCGCTCGCCGCAAAGCCGTTTGCGCCGATGCTTAAGGCTCTCGGTGCAACCCGCCTCGCCGCGATGCTGAACTTGGCGCCCACGCATCCGCCAGGGTGGCCGCTGGCGCCGCAGACCGCGCCGGCGGTCGGGCCGCGCCACGGCCGCGTCATCCTGCTTGCCGGTTGCGTCAACGATCTCCTGTCGCCCGAAATCAACGCCGCCACGATTCGCGTCCTGACGCGTCACGGGGTCGACGTCGTCGTGGCCCAGGGCGCCGGCTGTTGCGGCTCGCTCGTCCATCACATGGGCCGCGACGGAGAGGCGCTCGACCAGGCCCGCGCCAATATCGACGCCTGGCTCGCCGTTCCCGGCGCCGACGCCATCGTGATCAACGCCTCAGGGTGCGGCACCACCGTGAAGGATTACGGCTTCATGCTGCGCACCGACCCGGCCTACGCCAAGCGCGCAGCCCGGGTGTCGAGCCTCGCCAAGGACGTTTGCGAATATCTCGCCGGGCTGCCGCTCGAGCCGGACGGCAAGGCGGCGGGACGCGCCGTGGCGTACCATTCGGCCTGCTCGCTGCAGCACGGCCAGCGCGTGACGCGGCAGCCCAAGGAGATTCTCGGCAAGCTCGGCTTCGCCGTGAAGGACATACCCGAAGGCCATCTGTGCTGCGGCTCCGCCGGCACCTACAATATTTTGCAGCCCGCTCTTGCAAACAGGTTGCGCGAGCGCAAAGTCGGGACTATCGAGAGATTGCGACCTGATGTGATCGCAGCAGGCAACATCGGCTGCATCACGCAGCTCGCAGCGGGCACGGAGATACCCGTCGTTCATACGGTCGAGTTGATCGACTGGGCCACCGGAGGGCCATGTCCGCCGAGGCTTCGGGACGAGCGGTCTTGAACGCGGTCGTGCCCGGGGCCGTGGCGTCGGGCTGAGCGAAGGTCTCATTCCGAGCCGAAGTAGGCTTCGCGTAAGCGTCTCCCATGGGGGCGGACGCTTCACTCCACTGGCAGCAAGGAACGGGAGGACGATGATGGCAAAGAAACGCAAGAAGGCGAGCAAGAAGAAAGCCGCTCCGGCGCGCAAGAAGAAGAAAACGTACAAGGCGTCGGCAAAAAAGACCACAAAAAAGACGGCAAAACGGGCGGCACCGAAGCGCAAAGCCGCGCCGAAGAAGGCGCCGCCGGCTCCCGCGCCCGCGCCGGAGCCCGCTCCGTCCTGGCAGCCTCCCGCAGACCCCGCAGCGGGCGGCGGCGAGAGCAGCTGAGGAGCTTCCGCTCGCATCGAGGTGTGATTGGGTGGCGAGACGCCGCGGCAGGGCTGGCGGCGGCCGCATCGCTGTGGCCGCGGCGAAGCCGCCAGGCTCATTGCATCAGCCGTGCAAGATCAATAGCCTTGTCGATGCGGTAGGCGCGCGACCGCGCGGCTGCGCCGTCTGCACAGCTTGACCTGAAGTCGTAACTCAAATCGGCCGTTTCGGCCGCTTGCGTTGGAGGAGGTGCGCTATGCCCGGAACCTACAACATCCTCATCATGGGCGCGTCCTATGGCTCGCTGCTCGCCTCGAAAATGCTGTTTGGCGGCCACCACATTCATCTGGTGTGCCTGCCCGCGGAAGCCGACCTGATAAACGCCGAGGGCTTTCGCGTGCGGCTGCCGGTGCGCGGCCGCAAGGAGCCGGTCGAGCTCGATTCGCGCAAGCTGCCGGGCAAGGTGACGGCGGGCGGCGCCGGCGGGGTGCGCCCGGCGGATTACGACCTGATCGGGCTTGCCATGCAGGAGCCGCAATACCGCTCGCCCGGCGTGCGCGAATTGCTCGATGCGGTGGCCCGCTCGCGGGTGCCATGCATGTCGATCATGAACATGCCGCCGCTGCCCTACGTCAAACGCATCCCCGGCCTCGATTACGATGCGCTCAAACCGGCCTATACCGATCCCAGCGTGTGGGACAATTTCGACCCCGGCGCGATCACCCTGTGCAGCCCCGATCCGCAGGCGATCCGGCCGCCGGACGAAAAGGTCAACGTGCTGCTGGTGACGCTGCCGACTAACTTCAAGGTGGCGCGCTTCGACAGCGACAAGTCGACCGCCATTTTGCGCCAGCTACAGCAGGACATCGACGCCGTGCGCTACGACGTGCCGGAGGGCAAGATCGAGCTGCCGGTGCATCTGCGCGTGCACGATTCGATCTTCGTGCCGCTGGCCAAATGGGCCATGCTGCTGGCCGGCAATTATCGCTGCGTCACCAAGGACGGCATGCGCACCGCGCAGGAGGCGGTGTGGAGCGATCTCGACACCTCGCGCTCGGTCTACAATTTCGTGTTCGACCTGTGCGTCAAGCTCGGCGCCAAGCCGGACGATCTGGTGCCGTTCGAGAAATACGCCGCCGCCGCGCAGTCGCTGACCCGGCCGGCGTCCGCCGCGCGGGCGCTGCAGAACGGCGCGCCATTCATCGAGCGCGCCGACAAGCTGGTCCAGCTCATCGCCAGGCAAAAGGGCCTGAGCTATCCGGCGATCGATGCCCAGGTCGCCTTGGTCGACGCGCGCCTCGAGGCGAATCGGAAAAAGGCCGCGGCCGCATAGACGCGTCGCCGCCGCTTTCGACGTTTCAATCCCGGACGCAGCGGTCCGGCGCCAACAGCTCGGGCCGCCTCGCTATTTGACCTCGACGTCCTGCCAGAAGCCGAACCGGTCGGTTACTTGGCGCATTTGCGGCTGTGGCGCCTCGTACGACCAGGCGGCGCGGGGGTGCCGGTGGCCGGCGACGACCACGTCGTAGAACTGCACACCGTGCGGGCAGGTGAGGTCGTCCGCGGTTTTGGCCGTCTTCTGCAACCACTCCATCCGCACGGCTTGGCGCGGAAAGTACTGATATCCTTTGCATTCGACGACATCGCTGCTCTCGGCAACCACTTGGCCGTCAACCATCGCACGCATGATTTGATCTCCGTCCTTGGGGGCGCGCCGACCATAAGCAAGGCCGGACGCCAGGTTAACGCCGCCGTTTATGTTGCCGGCGCGCCACAGGTTTTGATATTTTGTAAACTTATCCCACGATCGCATAAAAAGGCAGCATTTGCTGTAGAATTGATCTTGGCTGATAGGGAACCGCAATCGAAAATGCGCCTTATCGGCCGCCGTCACAGGAGCGGCAGGAGCGCTGTACTCGGTACCCGGTCCGACCCTCACCGAGGCCGAGTGCAGTAACGGGGATAAGGGGCAAAAGTTATGAAAAAAGGCGTATCATCAGTGGTGTTGGTCGCGGCTGCGCTGGCCGCCTCTTCGGCCTTCGCCGCCGACATGCCGACCAAAGCGCCGCCGGCGGCGCCAGCGGCCGCAACGCCGGCGTGGGATGTGGTCGTCACTGCCGGGATCATGAACGACTACAACTTCCGCGGCATCACCCAGTCGAACCATAAGCCGTCGGTCCAGGGCGGCTTCGAAGGCCGCTACAACTTCAATGCTAATTTCCAGGCCTATGCGGGCATCTCGGGCGAAAGCATCAACTTCCCCAACAATGCTGCGGCGGAAATCGACTTCTACGGCGGCATCCGCCCGACCTTCGACAAGCTCGCCCTCGATTTCGGCGTCTGGTATTACTACTACCCGGGCGGACAGTGCTTTAACACGCTGGCGCTGTGCAACAGCCTCGGCGGCGGGCCCGCGGTCGCGGTCGGCGTCCCCTCGACATTGTTCGATCCGCTCGGCTTTCCCAATGTGGCCAAGCAGGTCGCGAGCTTTTATGAGATCTATGCCAAGGCCACTTACACTGTGAACGATAACGTGTCCTTGGGTATCCAGGAGTGGTACTCGCCGTCGGTTGCCAACCTTGGCGCCTGGGGCTGGTACACGACCGGCAATTTGACGCTCACAGCGCCTACCACGTGGTTCCAGAACGGCCTCGGCGCCTACGCGTCGGCCGACATCGGCTATTGGGACCTCGGCCGCAGCGACTTGTTCTACGCGGTCCCGGCCTTTCCAACCGGCGTGCCCTATACCAGCTATTGGAACTGGGATATCGGCGTCGGCTTCACCTGGAAGGTGCTCACGCTCGACCTGCGCTACTACGATACCAACCTGACGCCGGCGCAATGCAACGTGTTCACCAGCACGCAGAGCGTCAGCTTCTCGCCGGCGAATGTCACCCTGCAAAATCCGGGCGGCCTCGGCACCAATTGGTGCAGTGCAGCATTCGTGG
>JASHWN010000051.1 GCA_030044035.1 Xanthobacteraceae bacterium | reverse complement strand
AATTAATGTTGACCGTCATCCTGAGGTGGCCGCGAAGCGGCCCTCGAAGGATACGGCCGAGGACTCACGGGCCGTCGCCCTTCGAGGCTCGCTTCGCTCGCACCTCAGGGTGACGGATATGAGTCAGCAATAAGAGCCGTTGATATCAGTCGCTGCTGATCGATTTTCATCTGGCTTGGGCCTGGTTTCCTGCGTTGGCGCGGACTCCCAAATAGATCTCCCGCACCTGTTCGTTGCGCTCGAGCTCGGCCGCGGGGCCTTCGAGCGCGATACGGCCGGTCTGCAGCACGTAGGCGTAGTTGGCGATCGCCAGCGCCAGCGGGATCGATTGCTCGGCAAGAAGCAGCGTCAAACCCTGGCGATGCAGTTGCGCGAGCGTGTCGTACAGCGTCTCGACCAGGGCGGGCGCCAGGCCGAGGCTCGGCTCATCGAGCATGAGCAGCCGCGGTTCGCTCATCAGCGCGCGGCCGAGCGCCAGCATCTGCCGCTCGCCGCCGGACAGTGTGCCGGCCGGCTGTCGGCGCCGCTCGGCAAGGCGCGGAAACAGCGCATAGACGCGGTCGAACAGCGCGTTCTGGCGCGAGCGATCGGCAAGCGCGGTGGCGCCGAGCCGCAGGTTCTGCTCGACGGTCTGGCCGACGAACAGGCGCCAGCCCTCCGGCGACAGCGCCAAGCCCTTGCTGACGATCGCATAAGCCGGCTGCCCCGAGATCGTCTCGCCGCGCCATGCGATGCGGCCGCGGCTCGGCGCGATCAGTCCGGCGATCGCGGAGAGCGTCGTCGTCTTGCCGGCGCCGTTCGAGCCGAGCAGCGCGACGACCTGGCCGGCTTCGACCTGCAACGAAATATCGGCGACGCCGACCAGGTCGCCGTAGCGCACTTCCAGATGCTCGACTTTCAGCTCGGCCATTTTAGCTGATGCGCTGCTTGCCCAAAGGCGAGGTCCGCTCATTCCCGCGCAAGCGGGAATCCAGCAACTGGGTCCCCGCTTTCGCGGGGACGAGCGCATCGTGAATCGGATTCGGTCTCATGAGTTGTTGAATCATTCGCGTTGCCGCCTGGCGCCGCGCCCAAGATAAGCTTCGATCACTGCTTCGTCGCGCACGACCTGTTCGGGCGTGCCGCTGGCGATGACACGGCCCTGATTGAACACCAGCACGCGCCGGGTGAGCGTCATGATCACTTCCATGATGTGCTCGACGATGACGATGGTGACGCCCATCTGGTGAATGCGCCGCACCAGTGCGATTGCCGCCTGCAATTCTCCCGGCGTCAATCCGGCGAGCGATTCGTCGAGCAGCAGAAGGCGCGGGCCGCTCGCCAGCACGCGGGCAATTTCCAAACGCTTGCGGCCCGGCGTGCCGAGCGAGCGCGCCGGCTGGTCGGCGCGCAACCCCGTCAACTCGACGATGCGGCGGGCATGCTCGCGCGCGTCGTTGCGATGCGGATGCCGCAAAAACGCGCCGACCATGACGTTGGCGAGCACGCTCATGTCGTCGAACGTGGTGGGCACCTGAAAGGTGCGGCCGATGCCGGCCCGCGCATGGGCTTCCGGCGCGGCGCGCGTCAGGTCGGCGCCGTCGAACAGGATGCGGCCGGTGGTCGGCAGCGTGTCGCCGGCCAGGCAGTTGAAGAACGTCGACTTGCCGGCGCCGTTGGGGCCGATCAGGCCGACGATCTCGCCCGCTTCGACAGTGAGGTCGGCACCCGCCACGGCGCGGAAGTCGCCGAACGCTTTCGAAACGTCGCGCGCTTCAAGCAGCATGGGCGCGCCGCCTTAAGTGCGGCGCGAGGCGCCGCCACAGATCGAACAGGCCGCCGGGCTCGAAGCGCGCGATCAGCACGATGATGCCGCCATAGAGGACGAAGGTCAGACCCGAGCCGCCGCCGCCGAACCAGGTGTTGGACGCGGTCTGCAGCGGCACCAAGATCAGCGCGCCAAGGAGCGGACCGAACAGCGTGCCGGCGCCGCCCAGCGCGGCGAAGATCACCATCTGCACCGAGACCAGAATACCGAACCCGGAATCCGGGTCGATGAAGCCGGTCTTCACGCCATAGAGCGAGCCGGCCGCGGAGGTGAACGCCGCCGACAGCGCCAGCGCCTGCAGCTTCACGCGCCGCACCGGCACGCCGAGGCTGCGCGCCGCGCGCTCGCTCGATTTGATGGCGCGCAGGTAATAGCCGAAGCGCCGCCGCTCGAGCGCGAAGGTGACCGCGAGCACCAGAGCCAGCACGGCGAGGAAGATGTAGTAGTACGGCAGGTCGCCGCGGAACGTCAGGTCCCACCAGCCGCGCGCCATCGCCGGACCTTGCAGGCCGATGGCGCCGCCGACCAGGGCCCAGGTGCCGACAAAGATGCGAATGAGCTCGGCCACCGCGATGGTGGCCATGCTGAAATAATGGCCGCTGAGCCGGAAGGTCGGCAGCCCGATGACGACGGCCAAACCGACGCTGAGCAGAATACCGACCGGAATGCCGGCGAGCGGCGGCCAACCCCACAGCGTGTAGAACAACAGCGGCGTGTAGGCGCCGAGGCCGAAGAACATGCTGTGGCCGACCGAGACCTGGCCGGCATAGCCGCCGACGATGTTCCAGGCCGACGCCGAGATCGCCGCCAGCAGGAACGTCACGCCGACGTCGCGGTAAAACGCATCGGAGAAGACGAGCGGATAGAGCACGAGCGCGGCGGCGAGCAACCAAACGCTCACGCGTTGCCCGCTCGCGGGCTGAGCCAGAAGCTTTTTCACGCCTTCCCCATCAGCCCCTGCGGCCGCAGCCAAAGCAGCGCAACGAACAGGCCATAGACCACGATGTCCTTATAGATGGCGCCGAGCCAGTAGGCGGATATCGCCTCGATCAGCCCGATAATCAGGCCGGCATAGAGCGAGCCGAGCACGCTGCCGAAGCCGCCGAGTGCCACCGTCACGAAAGCGAGCAGGCCGAACGTTTCGCCGACCGACGGCGACCACGGATAGGCGGTCGCCAGCAGCGCGCCGGCGATGCCGGCGGCGCCGGCCGACAGACCCCAGGTCAGCGCCTGCATGCGGTCGGGCCGGATGCCCATCAGCATCGCCGCGGTGCGATCCTCCGCCACCGCCAGCAGGCGGCTGCCGAGCGTCGAGCGGGTGAGCAGAAGATGCAGCGCAATCGTCAGCGTAACCGCGACGAGCCCGGCAACGACTTGCGCCACCGGCAGATAAATGCCGCCGACCGCAACGGTGCCGGCGAGCGAGGTCTGCGGCAGCGAAACGAAGTTGGCGGAAAAGATCCAGAACGCCGTGTAGCGCAACAGCAAAGCGAGGCCGAAGCTGGAGAGAATCTGCGCCAGCATCGGCCCGCGCACCACATGGCGGATGAGCAGCGCATAGACCGCGACGCCGAGCGCAAACAGCGCGATCGCGGCGGCCAGGCCGAACGCCGCCGGCCCGCCGCCGAGCCAAACCACGACCAAGAGCGCGACATACATGCCGAGCATGACGAATTCGCCGTGGGCGAAGTTGATGAAGTTCATCATGCCCCAGATCAGCGTCAGGCCGGAGGAGAACAGCGCATAGACGGCGCCGAGCAGAAGCCCGCCGACGATGACTTGGATGAGAACCATGCCCGCAACGCTCGATGGTCCCGCGGATCGACCCGCGAGAGAATTGCAGTCTGGCATTCGCTGCGGATTGTCGCCAGTACGCCGCGCGCACATCGCAATGGAAAGCGTCACGCTGCCGCGGCGATGAACCGTTCAAGCTCCGCCGCAACGCGGGCGATGACGGCGTCCCAATCGCCGAGCACGGTCTGGCGGAACAGCCGCGCCGCCGGATACCACGGGCTCGTCTCGCCGTTCAGCGTCCAGCGCCAGTCGGGCACGAATGGGATCAGCACCCAGAGCGGCCGTCCCATGGCGCCGGCGAGATGCGCCACCGCGGTGTCGGCCGCGATGACCAGGTCGCATTGCGCAAGGACAGCCGCGGTGTCGGTGAAGCTCTCCAGGTCGCTGCCGAAATGGGTCACGCGCGGTTCGGCAGCGAGCCGTGCGGCATCGTCGCTGCGCAGGTCGCGCTGAACGCTGATGAAGCGCGCGGGCAGCGCCAAGAGTGGCGCCAACCGCGCAAACGGGATCGAACGGTTACGATCGTTGTCGTGGCTGGCATTGCCGGACCAGGCCAGTGCGACGCGCGGCCGTTCGAGCGCGCCGAGGCGCGCCGACCATTTGGCCAAGGCGCCGTCGTCGGCGGAGAGGTAGGGAATCGACGCCGGCACGTCCGCAACACCGGTACCCATCGCCAGCGGCAGGCTGCCGAGCGGACAATGCACATCGAACGGCGGCGGCGCCTCATCGCGGGCGATCACAGTCGCATCGCCATCGAGCCGCGCCAGCAGCGCAGTCAATTCGCTCTGCACTTCGAGCACGATCTTTTTCGGTCCGCTAGCGGCAAGGAGCGGCACGTAGCGGGCGAATTGAATGGTGTCGCCAAAGCCCTGCTCGGCATGCAGCAGCACGGTCTTGCCGGCCAGCGGATATTCGCCGCGCCAGAGCGATTGCCTGCGGCTTGGCAGCGCCGGCATGCCGGTGCGGCGCCAGCGCGCCTCGTATTTGGCAAAGCCGCCCCGGTAATCGCCGCGCGTAAGCAGCGCCAGCGCTGCGCTGAATTCCACGTCCGGATCGTCCTTGCGCAGCGCGCCGGCCTTGCCGTAACTCGCCAGCGCCTCGTCGATGCGCTTGAGCGCCGCCAGCGCGCGGCCGCGATGCAGCCAGGCGCCGGCGTGCTGCGGAGCGGCGGCGAGCGCGCGGTCGTGCGCTTGCACCGCTTC
>JASHWN010000430.1 GCA_030044035.1 Xanthobacteraceae bacterium | reverse complement strand
TGGCAACGCGGAACGCCGGGCTCTCTACGAGGCACGTCAGCGGCTCATCCGCCTGCGCAGCGGTCGCGCGTAACCTATTGGCGGCAGGCCGATTACCGGAGGGCTGGACATGGCAAAAGCCACACTCACCATCGCCAGCAAAAATTACGGCTCATGGTCGCTGCGCGGCTGGTTGCTTTGCAAAATGGCGAAGCTCGATTTCGCCGAAGCGCAGGTTACCGCCGACGACCCTTCGATCCGCGCCGAACTCTTGCTGCTGTCGCCGTCGTTCCTGGTACCCTGTCTCAACCACGACGGATTGAAGGTCTGGGATACGCTGGCGATCGCCGAGTATTTGCATGAGATCAAGCCGGAGAGCGGCCTGCTGCCGCCGGACCCGAAGCAGCGCGCGCATTGCCGCGCCATTTGCGGCGAGATGCATTCCGGATTTGCCAACCTGCGCTCGGCATTGCCGATGAATCTGAAGGCGCGTTTTCCGGGCTTCAAGGCCTGGGCCGGTGCGCGCGGCGACATCGAACGGATCACCACGATCTGGCGCGAGTGCCTCGACGAATATGGCGGTCCTTATCTGTTCGGCAAAAAGCCCTGCGCTGCCGACGCCATGTATGCACCCGTCTGCACCCGCTTTGTCACCTATGACGTAGCGCTCGATCCGGTCTGTTCCGGCTATTGCCGTACCATCATGGCGCTGCCCGACATGCAGGAATGGATCGCGGCAGCGAAGCTGGAGCCCGACGAACTCGAGGAACTCGACGTCGAGTTTTGACGCTCTGCCGTTCCCGGCGCGTCGATGCGCTCAGGGCACAACGGCGCCATCAATCCCACTTCATGCGGCCGGAATAGGCCCAGTCGATGAGCCGGCCTTCGCGGCTGCCCAGCGCGGCGATGTCGCGCATCTCCTCATCGCTCAAGGTAAAATCGAAGATGGCGGCGTTTTCGGACAGCCGCTCGAGCTTGCTGGTGCGGGGAATGACCGCGATGTCTTGCTGCACCAGAAAGCGCAGGCAGATTTGCGCGGCACTCTTGCCATGCGCCCGCGCGACGCGAGCGAGCACCGGGTCCCTGCGCAGGTCGCCGCGCGCCAGCGGACTATAGGCGACCACCGCCATGCCGTGCTTGCGGCAGCCGGCGATCAGCTTCGACTGGTCGAGAAAAACGTGGCATTCCACTTGATCGCAGACCAGCGGCTCGCTCGCCGCCGCCCGCGCCTGCTCGATCAGCGCCAAGGTGAAATTGGAGACGCCGATGTGGCG
Organism: Xanthobacteraceae bacterium; assembly: GCA_030044035.1. Lineage (GTDB taxonomy): Bacteria > Pseudomonadota > Alphaproteobacteria > Rhizobiales > Xanthobacteraceae > BOG-931. Next base: position 1,435 of record JASHWN010000430.1, on the reverse strand, counting down.
CGTGAGCCCGTCGCGCTTGACCTTGCACAACGCGCCGATGGTTTCGGCAAGCGGCACCTGCGGATTGGGCCAGTGCAACAGCAACAGATCGACCTCGCTCAACCGCAGCCGCACCAGGCAATCGCGGGCGGCACGCTCGAGCTCGCGCGGCGCGAAATGGTTGGGCCAGATTTTCGTGGTGACAAAAACCTCGCCGCGTTTGATGCCCGAAGCGCGGAAACCTTCGCCGATGTCGCGCTCGTTGTCGTACATCTCGGCGGTGTCGATGGCGCGATAGCCGAGGCGCAGCGCCTGCTCGACGATGCGGGCGCAAGCTCGCCCGCGCAATTGCCAGGTGCCGAGGCCGACCAGCGGAATCTTGGCGCCGTTGGCCTCGACGCTCGGGATGGGTCCGATCGCGCTCACCGCCCGCTCACGTGTCCCATTGCGGCGCCTGCGGCGGACTGACGATCCGCGATCCGGGCCGCTTGCACTTATCGATCTCCGCCGACCGGCCTAGGATCGGCCATCGCGATTGCGATTTCCAGCGCAATGGAACGGCCGGCAGCGGGACTCCTTCGTTCGTCATTGCCGGGCATGGGGGTCCCCGCCGCGCTCGCGCGGCGGGGCGCCCCTGATCCGGCAATCCATGCTGCGTTTGAGGCCGCATGGATGCCCGGGTCAAGCCCGGGCATGACGAGTAGGTGGCTCTATCTGAGCGAAATCCGCCCTAGCGCCGCTTGCCGGCGAGCACCGCAAAGGCGGCGTCGGGCGCTTCCTCGATGACTTTGAGCAGCGCCCGCGCCGGGCCGCGCGGCGAGCGCTTGCCCTGTTCCCAGTTGCGCACGGTTTCGACCGGGACGCCGATGCTTGCGGCAAACGCCGACTGCGTCAGCCCGGTGCGGCCGCGCACATTGCGGGCGTAGCTTGCGTCTTGCGACCGCGCCTCGGCCGAACGCGCGGCGTTGTGCGCGGCGGTGACGATGGCGCGCGGATCGGGCGAGATCGCCCGTTCGCTGCCGTCGGGCAGCACTTCGACCAATCGTCCGTCTGCCTTCAACCGCACGCGCAGCATGCGCCGGCTCCCACGACCGCTGCCGCATGATAGCTGATTCGTCGTGGATTCAATGAGTTAGTGAAGGCCCAGAGGAAAGCAAAGCGTCGGCCGCCAGTGAACGAGTGAGCCGATGACTTACTAGGCCATTGGCCCTAGGTTTTTCCGCGGAATCCCTTCGCGGCGACAAGAGCCCAAGACCATGCGCGCGCAAAATAATCTTCAGATCCAAAACCTTCAGATCGACGGCAAGCGGCTGTGGGACGACCTGATGGCGACCGCGCAAATCGGCGCCACCGCCAAAGGCGGCATCTGCCGCCTCACCCTGACCGATCTCGACCGCCGAATGCGCGACTGGTTCAAGGCGCAGTGCGAGGCGCTCGGCTGCACCGTCACCGTCGA
>JASHWN010000050.1 GCA_030044035.1 Xanthobacteraceae bacterium | reverse complement strand
AAAGGCATGGTGACGCGCCAAGTCGTCCTCTGGCTATCGTTCCCGATGGCCTTGAGCAATCCGGAAACTCCCATTAAGCCCTGCCAGTGTTTCGCTCAGCGCCATGTTTTATTCGCCGAGCTCCAAAAATGCCCCACACGTTCGAAGATCTGGCCGTATTCGCGGCACCAGACATTTTCGTCCAGTTGTGGGCGTCCGGATTCATCGGCGCCAAGCTGGTGGGTTACGCGCCTGCGGCGCTAACCCACCCTACATTCCTTTACCGCCAGCCGCCGCCACCGTTCACGTAGACCGTGTCGGCGGTCATGAACGGGCAGGCGTCGGAGCACATAAAGAGCACCAGCTCGCCGATTTCCTCCGGCTCGCCGAAGCGGCCCATCGGTATGTCGTCGAGAAAGCGCTTGATCAGTTCGGGCGAGGACTGCGCGGCTGCCTGGAACGGCGTCTGGATCGGGCCCGGCGAGATCGACAGCGCGCGAATACCCGACGTGGCGTATTCGCGCGCCACGCCCATGGTCATCGACACCACCGCGCCCTTGGCAGCGGCGTAGTGGACCGACGAGCCGGGGCCGCCGCGGCGATGCGCCATGCTCGCCATGTTGACGATAACGCCGTGCTTTTGCGCCAGCATGTGCGGCAGCACCGCCTGCATGGCGTAGAGCGTGCCGTTGACGTTGAGCGCGAAAGTCTTTTCCAGAAGCGCGTCGTCGATCTCCAGAAATTTGGCGCGGCGGATGGCGGCGCCCGCCGAGTTGAACAAAAACTGCAAGCTGCCGAACGCGGCAAGCGCGCGTTCGACCATGGCGTTGACCGCCTGGCGCGAGGTGACATCGACGGCAAGCGCCAAGGCCTGGCTGCCCTTGCCGTTGACCTCGCTCGCGGTTGCCTGTGCGCCGGCTTCGTTGATGTCGGCGCACACCACGTTGGCGCCTTCGCGGGCGAAAATCCGCGCGGTGGCGCGGCCGATGCCGCTCGCGGCGCCGGTGATGATGATAGTCTTGCCGGCGAAATAGTCGGGCGTTTTCGGCATCGCTCCCCCCGCAATTGCTGCACCGATTATGCCTTATTGTGCCGTCGGAGCAGCGCGCTCACAACCACTTCCTGCTGCAGGCAGCCGGCGTTTTGCCGGTCTGCCTTGCAGGAATCGGGTAGGTCGGCGGCGACCGCCACGATAGATATAACGGCGACTGCACAGGAAGGAATCGCCATGAGCGCTGAGGTTTCCATCGCCGGCCCATCTGCCGCTGCCGCCGATCGTGACGCGGCGCAGCGGCGTCTTGCGATCGGCTTCCTCAACCTCGCGCATGGGCTCGATCATTTCGTTATCCTGATCTATCCGACCGTGGTCATCGAGCTGCAGGCGGCCTATGGCCGCTCCTACGGCACGTTGATTGCGCTCTCGACCGCTTCGTTCGTGGCGTTCGGCCTGTTCTCGCTGCCGGCGGGCTGGCTCGGCGACCGCTTTAGCCGGCGCGACATGATGCTCGGCTTTTATTTCGGCTGCGGCGCCTCGCTCATCGCTGCCGCGTTCGCGCCATCGCTCGTCGTGCTCGGGGTGGCGTTGTTCGCGCTCGGCATCTTCGCCGCGATCTATCATCCGGTCGGCACCGCGATGATTCTCGACGCCGCGACCCAGCGCGGCCGCACGCTCGCCTTCAACGGCGTCTGCGGCAATCTCGGCGTCTCGCTCGCCGCCGGCATCACCGCGGCGCTGACGGCGGTGTTGTCGTGGCGCGGCGCGTTCCTGGTGCCGGGCCTCGTCTGCATCGCAACCGGGGCGGCCTATCTCTGGTTCGTTCCGCGCGACGGCCGGCATGCCGAAAAGCGTAGCGCCGCAGCCGATGTCACGCTGTCCGCGCCGGTCGCGGCAGCCATTTTCGGCTTGTTCGTCGTCGTCGCGCTCAGCGCCGGGCTGGTGTTCAACACCATCTCGGTGGCGCTGCCGAAGATCGTCGACGAGCGCGTCACCGGCGTCTCGCTGGTCGCGGTCGGCGGCCTGACCACGGCCGTGTTCCTGTGCGGGGCGCTGGCGCAGATCACGGTCGGGCGGCTGGTCGAGCGCTTTCCGCTGCACGTTCTGTTCGCGCTCGCCGCCATCATGCAGTTTTCCGGCGTGGTCTGGGCGGCCTATGCGAGCGGCGTGTCGCTGTTGTTTGCGCTCGCCTTCACCATGGCGGCGATCTACGGCCAGATCACGCTCAACGATCTCGTCATCGCCCGTTACACTGCCGACGTCTGGCGCAGCCGGGTCTATGCGGTGCGTTATTTCTTGACTTTCATGGTCTCGGGCGTCGCGGTGTCGATGATCGCTTTCCTCTACGGCCGTGGCGGTTTCGATCTCGTGCTCGGCACGACCGCAGTGATCGCGCTCGGTTTTTTGATCGCGGTGATCACCATCGCGGTCATCGCCAACGGCGTCGAGAAAGCGCGGACGCTGCAACCGGCAGAGTAGATTTCGCTACTTGTTGAGGCTCGCCTCGAAGGCGTCCAGCACCGGCTTCCATTGCGTTTGCTGGGCGTTGACGAAGGCGTTGGTCTGCTGGGGCGAGAGCGGATTGACGTAGGCGCCGCGTTCCGCGAGCTGTTTGGCGAGGTCCGGCTCGGCCAGCACCTTGTTGAGGGCGGCATTGAATTTTTCGATTGCCCCGGCCGGCGTGCCGGGCGGCGCGACGATGCCCTGCCAGCCGCCGGCAACGAAGTTCGGCAGGGTCTCCGACACGATCGGCAGATCGGGGAAGTCGGGCAGACGCTTGCGGGCCGCCACCGCCAGCACGTTGAGCTTGTGCGCCTGGATGGCGCCGGCGAGGCCGGAATAGCCCTCGATGATCAGCGGCACACGGCCGCCCATCACGTCGGTCAGTGCCGCGGCCGGGCCGCCCGTATAAGGCACCACCTGCAATTTGATCCCGGCGCGGCTCTGCAGCAGAAGGCCGGTCAGGTGGGTAATGCGCCCGATCCCGGTCGCGGCGAAGGATATTTGGCCAGGATTTGCCTTGGCGCGGGCGATCAAATCCGGCAGCGTCTTGAGCCCGGATGTCGAACTCGCGCAGATGAACATGGGCTGGTCGATCAGCGAGCCGACTGGAAGAAAATCGCGCGGCAGAACGAGCGGCAAGTTCTCGGCCTTGCCGGGGAGTGCAATGAACAGCGAGATCGCTGGCGCGAACAACGTATAGCCGTCGGGAATAGCCTGCGCGGCGGCATGGGCGGCGACCGCGCCGCTGGCGCCGGGCTGATCGACCGGCACGATCTGCTGGCCGAGCAGGGTGCCGACCCGATCCATCACCATGCGGAAGGTGACATCAACCGCGCTGCCGGGCGGTGAATCGGAAATGATCCGGATCGGCTTGGTCGGATAATCGTCCGCTTGCGCTGGAGCGGCGACCGCGCACGCCAAAAAGCCAAGCGTCAGCAGCTTGAGCGCTGTCTGCATATTGTTTTCCTCCAAACCGATCATGCGCGCGGCGCTTTGGCGCCGCACGCCGGACGGTAACGCAAGTCCCTTGCAGGCAACAGCCGCGGGCCTTGCGACATCCCGCTGCAGCGGCCGGCTATGCGGGTTTGCGGGCGGCGAGCGCCATGCCGATCAGCGCCGCGCCGCCGAACAAAAGGTCGATGCCGACCAGAAGCCCGAGCGCCCAGGCCACGGTGCCGGGCAGGCCGGCGATGATGATGGCGGCGAGGATCAGGTCGATGATGCCGCTTAACAGCATCCAGCCCCAGCGGCCGGTCAACTGATTGCGGTGCTCGATCGCATACATGATCGAGGCGACGCCCTCGACAATGAAGAAGGCGGTGAGAACCAGGGTCAGCGACAGCGCGCCGGTGAGTGGCCAGACCAGGAGCAGGAAGCCGGCAATGATGGCGATCAGCGCCGACAGCAGCGACCACCAGAATCCCGGGAGGTGGCGCATCCAGAACGTGGTGAACAGGCCGACGGCGCCGGAAATCAGGAACAGCCAGCCGATCAGGATCGTCACGGTGATGGTCGCAAGCGGCGGCACCAGAATGGCGAGCGCGCCGAGAATGACGAGGATGATGCCCTCGACCAGGAAGAGCACCCAGTGCTCATGAATTGCGTTCACGACCGCGCGTTGCAGGTCACTTTCGTTGCGTACTTCATTGATAGACATGGCGGCGCTCCCTTCCTTGTCGGCCGTGCGCGCCCGGCGGAAATGAAAATGGCGCACTGACAAGCGGCCGAAGGGATCGCCAGTCTGGCATAAAGCAGGGCTTGCATAAACGGGCCTCGCCCCCCACCTTCGCAGCAGCGGCGTCGAGGATGCTCCGCCGCGGGACGGCCACGGTTACGACGGGTGACGCCGGATGAACGCGCACCAGGACGGACGTGGCCGTTAGCATTTTTGCGAGAAGCGCGGCGTGCCGCCGCGCGGCGGGAGCGCGCGTATTCAGGTCCAATTTCCAAGCGACAACGCGATGGCCAAAGCCGCGTCGCGCATCTCGTCGGCGAGTCCGCGATCCTCGATCGAGCGCGCCAGCACCATGCCGCCGACGCACAGCGCGGCGATAGCGAGCGCTCGCGTGCGGTCCGGTTTCGCTCGGCCGCCTGCACCTTGCTCGAACGTTTCAACCATCAACCGAAGCGCCGACTCAAAGGCCTGCCTGACCGAGCGGTCGGTTCGCGAAATGTCGCTCGGCAGCCCGATCATCGGACAGCTACCATCCACGTCTTCGAAATGGTGGACTGACAGATAGTCGCGCACGATCTGATCGGGACTGAACTGAGCGGCATTATGACCGTTGCTGGCCTCCCGCTTGGCGCACACCACGCGCGCAACCGATTGCGCGTAGAGATCGGTCTTTGATTGGAAATAGCTGTAGAAGCTGCCTCGGGTCAGGCCTGCGTCGGCCATCACGTCGTCAATCGACACGGCGTTGAAGCCGTGACGGTTGAACAATCTGCCGGCACTATCAAGAATTTTTTCGCGGATTGTCTTGTGCTTGCTGCGTCGCCCCGGCATTGACCTCTTTACCTGTGCCTGAATTCGGCACCGATGCGTCCCGGGCGGTAAACACGCGTTCGGCAAATCTATTCCTATGTTGATCAACATAATTTCGCCCTTCGATACATCAGATCGACGGGCCTCCTTTGCGCCCGCGGCGGTGCAGCAGTTACAGCGGCGTCGATATCGGAGCTCGCAGACCTACGCCGGGACGATGCGGCGGCGGGCGAAGCGATGCTTCGCCCGCCCATTCGCTATTCGCCATCTTTCTTCAGGCGCTCGATCAAGGCGATCGCGCCGGCCGGGGCACGGATTTTGCCCTCGTGGATCACATAGGCGAACACGTCGCGCGGGGCGGCTTTCGTCCTGTGTGCGGCGTCAACGCGCGGCAGGTCATCTGGCGCACTGCCTTGCGCCCATACGCGCAGCCGCTTCGCCCAGGCGTCGAGTTCGCGCGGCGGATAGGCGGCCATCACCGTATCCTTGCCGCGCTGCAGGCGCGCGTAGACGAAATCGGCAGTGAGGTCGGCGATGTTGGGATAGCGCGCGTGATCGGTGAACACGATCGCCGCGCCAAACTCGCGCACGAGCGCAATGAATTGCGGCATGCAAAAACTGTCGTGACGGACTTCGATCACATGGCGGAGTTTTTTGCCGCCGAATGTCGCCGGCAAAAGCTCGAGAAAGCCGCCGAAATCGGCGGCATCGTATTTCTTCGTCGGCGCGAATTGCCAGAGCAGCGGGCCGAGATGCTCGCCGAGCTCGGTCACTCCCGACTCCATAAACCGCTTGATCGAGTCGCCCGCCTCCTTGAGCGCGCGCCGGTTCACGGCGTAGCGCGGCCCCTTGACCGCGAACACGAAGCCCGCCGGCACCTCGCTCGCCCAGGAGCGGAACGTCGCCGGCGTCTGGGTTCGGTAGAACGTGCCGTTGATTTCGATCGAGGTCAGCCGCTCGCTGGCGTAGCGCAGCTCTTGCGCGTGCGGCAGCCCCTTCGGATAAAACACCCCGCGCCAGGGCTCGAAGGTCCAGCCGCCGATGCCGACGCGGATGTGGCCTGATGCGGTCATATCGCTGTCATCCGAGCATGTTAAAGCGACCGCCAAGTGGTAGCGGAGCGGCATATTGTAATGCTCCGTCGCCTCGACGGCCACGGTGGATCAGGCGACGCCGGACGAACGCGCGCCTCGCTCCCGTGGTCGTTTCTGTTTTTGTCCTCGCTCGCGGAGCGGCGGCATATAGGCAAAAGGCCCGGGATCGCTCCCGGGCCTACGTCGCCTGACGTGCGGACTTAGAAATCCATTCCGCCGCCGCCATCGAAGTCGGCTGTCGCCGACTTCGATCACTTAAAGGAGTCGTGGCGGCGATCTAGATGCGCATGAGATTTCCTTAGAAGTCCATGCCGCCACCGGGCGGCATGGCGGGCATTTCCTTCTTCTTCGGCAGCTCGGCGACCATGGCCTCGGTGGTGATGAGCAGACCGGCGACCGAGGAGGCGTCTTGGAGCGCAGTGCGCACGACCTTGGTCGGATCGATGATGCCCTTCTTCACCAGGTCGACGTAGTCGCCGGTCTGGGCGTCGTAGCCGTAGGAGTATTGCTCCTTCTCGAGGATCTTGCCGACCACGACCGAGCCGTCGTCGCCGGAATTGATCGCGATCTGGCGCGCCGGCCACGACAACGCCTTGCGCACGATCTCGACGCCGTGACGCTGGTCGTCGTTGTCGGTGCGCACCTTCTTGAGCGCGGCCACGGCGCGCAGCAGCGCCACGCCGCCGCCCGGCAGGATGCCTTCCTCGACCGCGGCGCGGGTCGCGTGCATCGCGTCGTCGACGCGATCCTTGCGCTCCTTGACCTCGACCTCGGTGGCACCGCCGACCCGGATCACCGCGACGCCGCCGGCGAGCTTGGCCAGCCGCTCCTGCAGCTTCTCGCGGTCGTAGTCGGAGGTGGTCTCCTCGATCTGCGCCTTGATCTGGGCGATGCGCGCCTCGATGTCGGCCTTCTTGCCGGCACCGTTGACGATCGTGGTGTTCTCCTTGTCGATCGTCACTTTCTTGGCGCGGCCCAGCATGTTCAGCGTAACGTTCTCGAGCTTGATGCCGAGATCCTCGCTGATCGCCTGGCCGGCGGTCAGGACGGCGATGTCCTGCAGCATGGCCTTGCGGCGGTCGCCGAAGCCGGGCGCCTTCACGGCGGCGACTTTCAGGCCGCCGCGCAGCTTGTTGACGACGAGCGTGGCCAGCGCCTCGCCCTCGACGTCCTCGGCGACGATCAGAAGCGGCTTGCCGGTTTGCACCACCGCCTCGAGCAGCGGCAGCAACTCGTTGAGCGCGGACAGCTTCTTCTCGTTGATGAGGATGTAGGGGTCCTCCATCTCGACGCGCATCTTGTCGGCGTTGGTGATGAAGTAGGGCGAGATGTAGCCACGGTCGAACTGCATGCCCTCGAC
>JASHWN010000429.1 GCA_030044035.1 Xanthobacteraceae bacterium | reverse complement strand
CCGCACGCCCGCAACAGTTTATCGGAGGCGATGCTCAACGCGCTCGGCGATGCGTTCGCAACCATCGCCAACGACCGCGCCGTGCGCGCCGTGATCTTGACCGCCAACGGTCCCGCCTTTTCCGCCGGTCACGATCTGAAGGAATTGAACGCCCGGCGCGCCGACGCCGACCGCGGCCGCGCCTATTTCAAGCGCATTATGACGTTGTGCAGCACGGTGATGCAGCAGATCGTCATGCTGCCGCAGCCGGTCATCGCCGCCGTCCAGGCGACCGCGACCGCAGCGGGCTGCCAGCTCGTCGCGAGCTGCGATCTCGCGGTCGCCTCGCGGGCGGCGAAATTCGCAACGCCCGGCGTCAATATCGGCCTGTTCTGCTCGACGCCCATGGTGGCGCTGTCGCGCAACGTGCCGCGCAAGCACGCCATGGAGATGCTGCTGACCGGCGAATTGATCGCGGCCGAAGACGCCGCGCGCATTGGCCTCGTCAATCACGTGGTCGAGCCCGGCAGCGAACGCGAGGCGGCGCTGCAGCTGGCGCGAAAAATCACCGCGAAATCGGCGCACACGCTCAAGATCGGCAAGGAGACATTCTATCGCCAGCTCGAAATGCCGCTGGCCGAGGCCTACAAGTACGCCTCCGAAGTGATGGTCGAAAACATGCTGGCGCGCGACGCCGAGGAAGGCATTGCCGCCTTCATCGAGAAGCGCGAGCCGAAATGGCAGGACCGCTGATCGGGCCGCCGCATCGAGATTTCCCAAAAGCATCGGCACAGGCGATGGACCACAATTCCTATTCCGACACTTACATCCGCGGCATCCTCAACACGGTGAAGACCATCGCCATGGTCGGTGCCTCGGAAAAACACGTGCGGCCGAGCTATTTCGCGTTCAAATATTTGCTCGAGCGCGGCTACCATATGATCCCGATCAATCCCGGCCATGCCGGCGACACCATGCTCGGCCAGCGCTTCTACGCACGGCTCTCCGATGTTCCGGAGCCGATCGATATGGTCGACATTTTCCGCGCCTCGGAATTCGCGCTGCCGATCGTGCAGGAGGCGCTGACGCTCAAGCCGCGGCCGCAGGTGATCTGGATGCAGCTCGGCATCCGCAACGACGAAGCGGCGGCGCTCGCCGAAGCCAACGGCATGAAGGTCGTGATGAACCGCTGTCCGAAGATCGAATACGGCCGGCTGTCGTCGGAGATCGCCTGGCTCGGCGTCAACACCCGCACCATCAGCTCGAAGAAGGCGACGATCGGCGGCGTGCAGCGCATGACGCTCAACCGCTCCACCGCCCAAGGCGGCGCCACCGTTGCGGCCGACCGCGCCCAGCGCGAAGACAGCGGGCATTAGCTTGGCGCGTGCGCAGCGTATCGGGACGGCCGGCGCATTGCGATTAAAATTGCGCAGAACTTCGTTGCACCTTCTTCACACCTGCCCCGTGTAATGACGTGGACCGCCGCGCGCTGACGACGCCGGACCAAGCCGCGTTGTGAGGGGGCCATGAACCGTTTCACCGAGCGCACCATCGCTGTGATCCAGATCGCCGTTGCCTTGACCGCCGTCGCCCTCGCCTTTGCGCCGCTTGCGGTACAAGCCCAGCAAGACGGTCGCCAAGCCTGCATGCAGGACGCGTTCGCGTTCTGCGGCCAATTCATCCCGGACCACGAGCGCGTCGGCGCCTGCCTGTTCGCCAACATGAGCCGCATCTCGCCGGCCTGCCGCGAGCTGGTGAAACATTTCACGCCGCGCACCGCTTCGGCGCGCTGATCGCTTTCCAAATAGCCGGCTGACGGAAGATTTATTCCGGCGCCGCCGCGCCCGAGGCACGGCGGCATTTCTATTCATGCGTACCTTGACGCGCGCGGCGGCTCCTATAAACCCGACACTTCCGCTTCCACTCCCACCAGGATCCGCCCAGCAGGTACGCCTATGACCGAACGCACTCCGGGCTTTTCGACGCTTGCGGTGCATGCCGGCGCGCAGCCCGATCCCACCACCGGCGCGCGGGCGACGCCGATCTATCAGACCACGTCCTACGTGTTCGAAAGCGTCGATCATGCCGCGTCGCTGTTCGCGCTGCAGACGTTCGGCAACATCTATACGCGCATCGGCAATCCGACCAACGCGGTGCTGGAAGAACGCGTCGCCGCGCTCGAAGGCGGCACCGCGGGGCTCGCGGTCGCGTCCGGTCACGCCGCGCAGGTGCTGGTGTTCCACTGCCTGATGCAGCCCGGCGACGAATTCGTGGCGTCGAAAAAGCTCTACGGCGGCTCAATCAACCAGTTCAATCACGCGTTCAAGAATTTCAACTGGAACGTGGTGTGGGCCGACCCCGACGACATCGCCTCGTTCGAGCGCGCCATCTCGCCCAAGACCAAGGCGATCTTCACCGAGTCGATCGCCAATCCGGGCGGCGTCATCACCGACATGGCGGCGGTGGCGCAGATCGCGCGGCGCGCCGGCGTGCCCTACATCGTCGACAATACGCTTGCCACGCCGTATCTGTGCCGGCCGTTCGAGCACGGCGCCGACATCGTGGTGCATTCGCTGACCAAATTTTTGGGCGGCCACGGCAACTCGATCGGCGGCGCCATCGTCGACGGCGGCACCTTCAACTGGTCGCGCGAGAAGCGCTATCCGATGCTGACCGAGCCGCGGCCCGAATATCACGGCGTGGTCATGCACGAGACGTTCGGCAATTTCGCCTTCGCCATGGCTTGCCGTACGCTGGCGCTGCGCGACATCGGTTCGGCGTTGTCGCCGTTCAACGCGTTTCTGATCCTCACCGGCATCGAGACCTTGCCGCTGCGCATG
>JASHWN010000428.1 GCA_030044035.1 Xanthobacteraceae bacterium | reverse complement strand
AGCTGCGGATCGCCTGACCGCCGAACAGCAGCAGCGCCAACAGCGACATCGCCACGGTGACGTGGGTGACGATCGAGCGCGACAGCGTGGCGTTGACCGAGACGTTGAGCAGGTCGGGCATCGACATGCGCTTATAGCGGCGCAGCATCTCGCGGATGCGATCGTAGATCACCACCGTGTCGTTGAGCGAATAGCCGACGATGGTGAGCAGCGCCGCGATGCTGGTCAGGTCGAAATCGACCCGCGTCAGCGACATGAAGCCGACGGTGAGCACCACGTCGTGCACGTTGGCGATCATGGCGCCGAGCGCGAACTGCCATTCGAAGCGGAACCAGAGATAGAACAAAATGGCGATGATCGCCGATAGCAAGCCGATGGTGCCGTACGACAACAGCTCGGTGGAGACGCTGGGACCGACCACTTCGACGCGGCGATAATCGACGGTGTCGCCGAGCGCGTCGCGCACTTTCTGCACCGCGGCCTGCTGCGCCTGATCACCGCCCGGCTGCTCGGAAATGCGGATCAACACGTCGTTGGGCGCGCCGAATTCCTGCAGCTGAAACTCGCCGAGATGCAGGCCACCGATCGTGGCGCGCATTTTGGCGAGATCGGCGGGGTTGGCCTTGGTCTGCACCTCGATCAAGGTGCCGCCGACGAAATCGATGCCGAAATTGAGCCCGTGATAGAAGTAGAGCAGGATCGCGGCGATCGACAGCATCGCCGAAATGGGAAAGCTGATGCGCCGGAAGCGCATGAAATCGAAGCGGGTATTATCGGGAACGATGCGAAGGAGGCGCACGGGATTCTTTCAGCTTTCACGCGATAGCGGCGAATATATTCATGCGGTTTGGCAAAACAGCGAGCCTTCTAGATCGGCACGGTACGCGGCCGCCACACCCGCACCCAATAGGCGACGATCAGGCGGGTGAACGTGAACGCGGTGAACAAGCTCGTCAGGATGCCGACGCCGAGCGTCACCGCAAAGCCGCGCACCGGGCCGGAGCCGGCGTAAAACAGCACCGCCGCGGCGATGAAGGTGGTGATGTTGGAATCGAGGATCGTGGCGAGCGCGCGGGTGAACCCGGCATCGATGGCATTGATCGCGGTGCGGCCGGCGCGCACCTCCTCGCGGATGCGCTCGTAGATCAGCACGTTGGAGTCGACCGCAATGCCGACCGTGAGCACGATGCCGGCGATGCCGGGCAGCGTCAGCGTCGCGCCGAGCATCGACAACACGCCGAAGATCATGGCGACGTTGACCGCGACTGCGATATTGGCGAACAGGCCGAACAGGCCGTAGGTCACGAACATGAAGAAGATCACGAGGCCGGCGCCCACATAGGCGGCATGCTCGCCGGCCTGGATCGAATCCTGGCCGAGACCCGGGCCGACGGTGCGCTCCTCGACGATGGTCAACGGCGCCGGCAGCGCCCCGGCGCGCAGCAGGATGGCAAGATCGTTGGCCTGCTGCACGGTGAAATTACCGGAAATCTGGCCCTGCCCGCCGAGAATGGGTTCACGGATCACCGGCGCGGAAACGACCTGATTATCGAGCACGATGGCGAAAAGTTTGCCGACGTTCTGCTGGGTGGCTTCGGCGAACTTGCGGGCGCCGGTCGAATTGAAACGGAAGTTGACCACCGGCTCGCTGGTGCGCTGATCGAAGCCGGGCTGGGCGTCGACCAGATCGCCGCCGGACACCAGCACGCGCTTCTCGATCAGATATTTCTCGCCGCTCTGGCCGTTGAGAATCTCGGAATCCGCGGGCGGATGGGTTTCGATCGCCTGCTGTGGCGTCATCGACAGATCGACCATGCGAAAGTCGAGCTTGGCGGTCTTGCCGAGAATTTCCTTGAGCCGCGTTGGATCTTGCAGGCCGGGCACCTGCACCAGAATGCGGTCGACGCCCTCGCGCTGGATGCTCGGCTCGACCAGGCCGAGCTCGTTGACGCGGCGCTGAATGATCTCGATCGATTGATCGACGGCCTGGCGAATGCGCTCGGTGATCGCGGCGTCGGACGGCGTCAGCGTGACGGTGCCGCTGTTTTCGTTGATGTCGACGCTGCGCTGGCCCGAGGCGCCGAGAATGCCGGACAGCGGCTGCGACAGCGTGCCGAGCTTGTCGAGCGCGCTCTTCACGTCCGCCGGCCGCGTGATGTGCACCTCGACGCCGTTGCCGCGAACGGCGCGCCCGGTGAACGGAATGCGCGCCTGGCGCAGCACGCGCAATACGTCGTCATCGAGCGACTGCAGCCGCTCCTTGCGCACGGCGCCGGTGTCGACTTCGAGCAACAGGCTCGAACCGCCCTGCAGGTCGAGGCCGAGCACGATATGGCGCTGCGCCCAGTCCGGCCAGCGCGCAATGGTCTTTTCGGCGAAGAAATTCGGCACCGCGAACAGGCACACGACGAGCGCCGTGACCAAAATCGCCGCCGCCTTCCACCGCGTAAAAAACAACATCGACTTGCGTAGTCCTCGTTACGGCACAGCTGGCGCGCGATTCCTGCCGCGCAAGTGGGGCAAGAGA
>JASHWN010000427.1 GCA_030044035.1 Xanthobacteraceae bacterium | reverse complement strand
AGCGCCAGCGCGCCCAAAACGAAGCCGAGCGGCAGCAACACGAACGCCTGGGTGAGATCGCCGCGGCCGCGGCCGATCGCCTCGATGCCGTACATGACGCAGAACGCCGATAGCCCGGTGAGCACAAAGCCGGTCCAGTCGAACGGCCGCGGATTGTCTTCCTTGGGGTTGTCGAAGAACACACTCACCAGCAGGATGCCGAGCAGGCCGAGCGGCACGTTGACCAGAAAAATCCAGCGCCAGGAAAAATACGTGGTGATGAAGCCGCCGATCGGCGGCCCCAGAACCGGGCCGAGCTGTGCCGGCACTTGCAGGTACGCCATGGTGGCGATCAGTGCCGCCTTCTCGACGCTGCGGAACAGAACCAGCCGGCCGACCGGCACCATCATGGCGCCGCCAAGACCTTGCAGCACCCGCGCGGCGGTGAGCTCGGCCAGATTGCCGGACAGGCCGCACAGGATCGAGCCGAGCGTGAACAGCGCGATGGCAGCGCGGAAGATGGTGCGGCCGCCGTAGCGGTCCGCCGCCCAACCGCTGACTGGAACGAAGATCGCCAGACTCAGCAGATAGGCGGTGACGGCGACGCTGAGCCGCACCGGATTGGCATGCAGCGACACCGCCATCTGCGGCAGCGCCGTAGTGATCACGGTCGAATCGATCTGCTGCATGATGATCGCCGAGCCGACGATCATCGCCACGATCTTGGTTTTAGCCAGAGGGGACATCAGCCGAGAAGATTTGCGCGCGTGGGAACCGGGTTGGCGCTGCTATAGCACCCCCAATGCGCTCGTGCTCTGTGGAAAGCGGACAGCCGGCACGCGCTGCAGCGGCACGTGCCCTATCAGGAGCGGTTTTTCCGCGACCTTTAAACCGTCACCCTGAGGTGCTCGGCGCGCAGCGCCGAGCCTCGAAGGGCGACGGCCCGTGAGTCCTCGGCCGGCATCCTTCGAGGGCCGCGCTTCGCGCGGCCACCTCAGGATGACGGTGCACAGGGCTACGCGGCCAGGAGCTTCTGCACTTCGTTGACCAGCTCGCGCAGATGGATCGGCTTCGACAGCACCTTGGCGTGCTTGGGGGCGCTGGAATCGGAGTTGAGCGCCACCGCGGCGAAGCCGGTGATGAACATGATCTTGATGTCGGGATCGAGCTCGGCGGCGCGGCGGGCGAGCTCGATGCCGTCCATCTCCGGCATCACGATATCGGTGAGCAGCAATTCGAACGGCTCCTCGCGCAGCCGCTGATAGGCCGACAACCCATTGTCGTACGAGATGACGTCGAAGCCGGCATTCTGCAGCGCCTTGACCAGGAACCGCCGCATGTCCAGGTCGTCTTCCGCAAGCAGGATTTTGGGCATAGTCATGCGCACCCGGCTGCCGCCGGCCCCCTCCCTTCTTCCCATAAGCCGGACGACGGGTAAACATGAGGTGAAGGACAGACGAAAGCGACGCCAAAGCGACGCAGCCTGGCACCTTGGCAAGCCCGACGGCTTATGGACAATAGGGAACGGCGCACGCTAGGGAATGCTGGCGCCGCGTAAAAGACGCAACAGCCCGCCGCCTTCATGTCGGACAGCCACGACGAATTCGACCCCCCGTTCGAGGCTATCGAACCGGCGCAGTGCCGCGGCCCGGTGCTGTTCAATTCGCCGCACAGCGGGCGCGTCTATCCGCCCGCCTTTCTGCTGACGTCCCGGCTCGATCTGCCGACGCTGCGCCGCTCCGAGGATTCGTTCGTCGACGATCTGATCGCGGGCCTCGTTGAGCGCGGCCACCCGATCATGCGCGCGCACTTCCCGCGCTGCTATGTCGACGTCAACCGCGAGCCCTATGAGCTCGACCCGCGCATGTTCGAGGGCCGGCTGCCGTCGTTCGCCAATACCCGCTCGATGCGGGTCGCCGGCGGGCTCGGCACGGTGGCGCGCGTGGTCGGCGATGCCCAGGAAATCTACGACCAGCGCATCGCGGTGGCCGAGGCGCTGCACCGCATCGACGCGCTGTATAAACCATACCATCGCACCTTGCGCCGGGTCTTCACCCGGCTGCAGCGCGAGTTCGGCGCCGCCATCCTGGTCGACTGCCACTCCATGCCCTCGACCACCGGCGGCCGCGACGAGCGACCGCGCGCCGATCTCGTGATCGGTGATCGCTACGGCACGAGCTGCGTCGCAGCGGTGACGGAAACGATCGAGCAGACACTGCGCGGCTTCGGCTATGTGGTCAGCCGCAACAAGCCCTATGCGGGCGGCTTCATCACCGAGCATTACGGCAACCCGGCCTCGGGCCTGCATGCGGTGCAGCTCGAGATCAACCGTGCGCTCTACATGGACGAGCGGCGCTACGAACGGTCGGCATCGTTCGACCGGCTGGCGGGCGAACTTGCCATCCTCGCCGACCGGCTCGCCGAAATTCCGCCGGAGGAGTTGCGGCCCTATCGCGCCGCCGCGGAGTGATCTGAATAGACCCGCAGCCCGCGCCGCGGCAAGCAGGGCAACAGAAAAAGGGCCGCTCACATTGCTGGAGCGGCCCAAGTCTAGGGAGGAAACGCCCAAGGAGGGCGACGGTAACGGGAGAAGCCTCTCGCTACCGCACTGCAGCAATATACACCGCGATGCACAAAAAGCAAGGTTTGCTGACCTATTTCATTGCCTTTCCACCTGC
>JASHWN010000049.1 GCA_030044035.1 Xanthobacteraceae bacterium | reverse complement strand
CATCGATTGATAGGGATGGTCGGCCGAGAACATGATGCGGTCGACGCCGCCGAGCTCGAGCAGCAGGTCGAGGAACGCCGGCGCGAAATTGAAGCCCGAGAACGTGTAGTGCACGTTGTCGCGCAGATAGTCCTTGAACTGCCGCTGCAAGCCCGTGACCGCCGCCGGGATAATGTCGAGGCGCTGGAACATGAACGGCAAGCCTTCGCCCATGTGGCCGATCACGATCTGCAGTTTCGGGAAGCGGTCGAACACGCCGCCGCAGATGAGCCTGATGACGTGCACCGCGGTCTCGATGTGCCAGCCCCAGGCGCCGCCGGCCAGCATCTCGCTCAACAGCGGCGCGAAGCCGCCGTAATAGATGTCGAGCACCGCAACAGGCGGCGGCGTCGGGTGCAGATAGATCGGCACGTCGAGTGCCTGCGCGCATTCGAGCAGCGGCCAGTAAAACTTATCGTCGAGATAGCGCCCGCGATTGTGGCCGTTGACCGCGGCGCCCTTGAAGCCGGAGCGCACGCGGCGTTGCAGTTCCGCGGCGGCCTGTTCGGGCGCCGGCGTCGGCACCGCCGCAAAGGCGGCGAAGCGCGCCGGATGGTTCTTCACCGCGTCGGCGACATAGTCGTTGGCTTCGCGCGCCAGCGCCACCGCCTCGGCGGCCTCCAATTGCTCGACCCCCGGCGCGGTGAGCGAGAGCACCTGCATGCCGATGCCGGCTTCGTCCATCTCGGCCAAGCGCTTGGCGCCGACGTCGCACAGCCGCGCAATCAGGTTGGCATAGCGGCCGCCGACTTTTTCGGCGCGGTTTTGCAATTGGCGCCCCGGGCCGTCGAAAAAGCCCGGCGTGGCGAAATGTTCTTCGAGCGTGATGGTGCGCATGGGGCTTACGGGTCCTTGACTATCGTGCGGCGGCAACCAATTCCGTCACGCGGCCTTTTACGCTAACCGTAAGGCCGCATGCGAAGGTGGAGATTGCCGATGCGCCGACATTGCCTTGTCCCCGCACTGCTGGCGAGTTTTTGCTTCTTGGCTGCGGCGCTTGGCGCCGAACCGGCCCTCGCGCAAGGCCAATTGCCCGAGCCGGCGCGGCCGTTCCAGCCGCCGCCCCCGTCGCCGCCACCCCCGGTCAAGCCGTACGATCCGGTCGCGGTGTTGCCGCCGGCGGCCTTCAGCGACGCGGCCTTTCAGAATTTCCGCAAAAATCTCGCCGGCGCGGTTGCGCACAAGGACCGCGCCGCGCTCGCCAAGCTCGTCGTCGCCAAGGGCTTCTTCTGGGTGCGCGACAACGATCTGGCCGACGACAGCAAATCCGGCATCGACAACCTCGCCAGCGCGGTGGACCTCGACAATCCGAACGGCATCGGCTGGGCCACGCTCGCCAACGCCGCCGCAAACCCGAGCGCGGCCGAGCTGCCGCAGCATCCCGGCATTTTCTGCTCGCCGGGGCCGCCGCGCTTCGAACCGCAGGCGTTCGGCAGGCTGTTGCAGGACACCGAAACCGATCCGACCGATTGGGGCTATCCGACCCAGGCCGGCGCCGAAGCGCGCGCCGCGGCAAAGCCCGATGCGCAAGTGATCGACAAGCTCGGCATGAATTTCGTGCGCGTGTTGCCCGACAGCCCGCCGGCCGCGGAACCCGGCGCGCCGTCGTTTCTGCACGTCGCGCTGCCGTCGGGCAAAACCGGCTTCGTGGCGAGCCAGGCCATCGTGCCGCTCGATCACGATCTGATTTGTTACGCCAAGGCAGGCGGCAACTGGAAAATCGCCGGCTATGTCGGCGGCACGGGGCCGTAGCTCGCCTATGTAGAGTGGGCAAAGGCGCCAACGGGTCCGCGCGAAGCGCGGCCCGATGACAAGCTCCGCGCCGTGCCCACGCTGCCGCTCGCATCGTCAACTGCGTGGGCAAAATCGCAACAATTCTTCGTACAGTCTTCTGCGTCGCAGCACGATTTTGCCCACCCTACAAATTCAGCGCTGCGTCGTTGCCGCCGCGGCGACCGACTGCGCAGTCTGGCCGAACAGGATGGCGCGCTCCTCGGCGGTGCGGATGCCGCCCTGGCCGGGATTGATCTTCGGCGTCCATTCGTAGGCCTTGACCACCGCGGGCCGCGCTTTGATCGCTTCGAACCAGCGCTGCAGATTGGGGAAGTCGGACAGCTTCTGGCCCTGCCGCTCCCACGGCACGATCCACGGATAACAGGCGATGTCGGCGATCGAATACGCGCCGGCGAGATAGTCGCGGTCGGCGAGCCGCTTATTCATGACGCCGTACAGCCGGTTCACCTCGTTGCGGTAGCGGTCGATGGCGTACGGGATCTTGTCGACGGCGTAGTTGGCGAAATGATTGTTCTGGCCGGCCATCGGCCCCAATCCGCCCATCTGCCAGAACAGCCACTCGATCGTCTCGTTGCGGCTGCGGATGTCCTGGCCGATGAATTTGCCGGTCTTGTCGGCGAGGTAGAGCAAAATGGCGCCGGATTCGAACACCGCGATCGGCTTGCCGCCGTCAGCGGGCGCCTGATCGACGATGGCCGGAATGCGGTTGTTCGGCCCGACCGCCAAAAACTCGGCCTTGAACTGCTCGCGCTTGCCGATGTTGATCGGAATGATTTTGTACTGCAGCCCGGCTTCTTCGAGGAAAATCGTGATCTTGTGGCCGTTCGGCGTGGTCCAGTAATAGACGTCAATCATGATGAGTCCTTTGGTGGTCCGGACGGAGTCTTGAGCGAAATCCGGGACGTGAAACGCGGCGATCGAACCCGGGTCGCGCCTGAACTCCACCCGGGGGTTTTCAGTCTAGCGCATTGCGTTGCGCGTGTACTCATGAACGCAGCGGCCCACGTCGGCTTTCGCGCGTAAGGCGAGCGTCACGCAAACTTCCGAGAAATGACCGCTAATGGCCCCCAAGTCGAAATTTGCCGCTTGCGCAAAAAGCAGACATATTTGCAAAATATCGTGTGATTGCGAATTGCGCCTTGGAGGAAATCTCAAGTGGGAGGGATGGCGACGCGCATTCGAAACATCCGCGCCCCGGCAATCGCTGCCTTTGCGATTGTGATCGGATTGGGCTGGCTCTACGCCCGCCAGCTCCGTCCGCCAGCCGTTCACCTTATCAAGTGCGCAGCCGTAGAAGGGTCGCCGTGTTTTCCCGATCCGGGTATGCAGCGGCTGGGACTTCCACATCCATTGCCCTTCGATGTGCCGCACCAGGTCGACCCGCCGCAATTTGGTCCGTCCCGCTAACGCGCCTTCCCATTGTTCATAACAGCTCGCGACAGGGTTTGAGGGGACCACTCTCGAGCTTATTAATGCACGGGTCGAAGCGGAGGTTCGCCAGCGGCAAGTACCCGGCCTAGCGAATATTTAACCCGGCGCGGGCATTTTGCCGGCATGTCGAGCAGCGATATTTCGGCGCGGCGCCCGCTGGCCGTGGTGGCGGCGGCCAATTTTGTCGCCGCCGCCGTCATCTTCGGCTTGTTCGTCGTGGCGGCGTTGTTCAGCGCCGAGCGCAAGGACGTGACGGCCGGCTTTGACGAGGTGGCGCACGTCTCCTACGTCGCGCACATCCAGCGTACCGGCGGTGTTTGGCCGGCGCTGCCGAGCATGCATCTCCTCGACCCGCGCACGTTCCAGTTCACCGAACGCGCCAACTATCTCAATCATCCTTCGCCGTTTTATGCGCTGCTTGCGGCTTTGGGGCCGACGCTCGAGGGCCATCCCGCGGCGCTGCTGGCGCACCGGCTGATCGACGTCGGCATCGCGGCGCTCGGCCTTGCCGCATTGCTCGCGCTCGGCCTCGCCGCGCGCTGGCCGCGCCACGCGTTCTACGCTTTTGTTGTGCCGCTCGCCTGCATTCCGGTGCTGGCGCCGCTCGCCGGCGCCGTCAACAACGACGATCTCGCGTTTATGGGCGGCGCCGTCGTGCTGCTCGGCCTGTGGCAGTTCGTTGCAAATGGCCGCAGCAGCTGGTTCGCCCTGGCGCTGACCGGAGTGGTCATCGCCGCCTGGGCGAAGCTGACCGGATTGTTGCTCGCCGGCGGTTTTCTCGGCGCCGTTCTCGCTTATCTGCTTTGGCGCAAGCGATTGCCTTACATTTGGCTCGGCGCGGCGGCGCTCGTTTTTATCATCGCGGCGGCGCCGTACCTTGTCTTCATCTGGCAATACGGCAGCCCGACGCCGGAGACGCCGGCGCAGCTCGCGCTTCTGGCGAACGGCGCGCGCGAGGCCGGTTGGGCCGATCTGCCGCGCCAATCGTTTCCGGCCTATGTCAGTTATTTCCTGGTCGCGTTCGTCGCCGATTGGATGCCGACGCTCGTGCCGCGCAACCCGTTGCAATACGCCATGCTCGCCATTCCGGCCGGCGCGCTTGCCTGCGCGGGCGCCGGGATCGCGCTGTCGCTGCGGCGATTGTGGCGACGCAATGAAGCAGCCCTCGATGTTGTCGTGCTCTGCGGGGCCGCCGCCATCGCCGCCACTTTCGCGATCCACGTCGTCTACAGCTACGGTCGGCATCTCGCCACCGGCTGGCTGATGGACGCCTATCCGCGCTACTACCTGCCGCTCGCCGCCATCGTGCCGCTGGCCGCGCTTTCGCTTGTTGCCGGCATCGCCAATCCGCGCTGGCGATCAGTGCTGCTCGGCTTTCTGATTGCCGGCCCGATCCTGTTCCGTCTTTTCGGCGCGCCGCTCGGCTAGCTTTCCACTTCGGCACAAATTTGCCGTTGTGAGCGCATTCGGGATAGATACACCCCGAACGCATTTCATCGAGATCAATAATCCGCTGCAGGCAGGAGCGCGCCATGATCACCGAAATCGCCCAGATCGACGTCAAGCCCGGCATGGAGGCCGAGTTCGAGTCCGGCGTGAAAAATGCCACGCCGGTTTTCCGGCGCGCCAAGGGCTGCCGCGGCCTGGCGCTACAGCGCTCGATCGAGAAGCCGAGCCGCTATCGGCTGTTCATCACCTGGGACACCGTCGAGAATCACACCGTCGATTTCCGCGGCTCGCCGGACTTCCAGGAATGGCGCAAGCTGGTCGGCCACTGCTTCGCCGCGCCGCCGGACGTGGAACACGTCAACGAGGTGGTGAAGGGGTTTTGAGTTTTAGCAACGGCAGCATCTGGACCCGTCATGCGCCGCGAATGCGGGGCATCCAGTAACCACTGACGCCGGAGCATTAGCTTGAACTGTCCGTGAATACTGGATCACCCGCTTTCGCGGGTGATGACAATCAGTCAGCGATTAAGGCCGTTGGTGTCACGCCCGCGCCCGCTGCTGCACGTTGGCGATGCGGTCGGGCACGCCGAATTCGCGGCGGCAGGCCTCGGCCAGGGCGGCGACGCCGGCGCGGATCGCCTCGGGCGACGGATTGGCGAAGCAAAGCCGCATGCGGCTCTTGCCGTGCGCCGCATCGGTCGACCATTCGACGCCCGGATTGACGGCGACGCCGGCGGCGAGCGGCGCCATAGAGGCGCTGGGTGTCGACCACGTCGGGCAGCTTGACCCAGAGGAAAATGCCACCCCTCGGATCGTCGAACTCGGCCGCGGTGCCGAACTGCTCGTTGAGCGCATCCATCAGGGTGTCGAGGCGCCGCGCTTGGCTCAAGATCGTGCCGGTCGGATTTTGCACGGTCGGCACGGTGTAAATGTATTTCGGCCGCACGCTGCCGCGTTTGAGCTCGGCGAGCGCGGCGGCGAACGCGTCCATGCGCATGCCGTCGCGGTCGAGCGGAATGCCGACGGCGCGCACGCCGAGGCGGGCAAGCCGCGTCAGCGCGCCCTGATAGGTGTCCTGCTCGATGATGACCGTGTCGCCGCGTGTCAGCAGGATGCCGTTGACCAGATCGAGCGCCTGCAGCGAACCGGAGACGATGAGGATTTCATCGGCCGTGCAGGCGATACCGGCGGCGCGCTCGAGCTTGGCGGCGAGAAACTCGCGCAGCGGCCGATAGCCCTGCGGCCCGCTGTTGAGGCCGTAGGTGGCAAGCGTTCTACCCTCACGGTTGAGCACTGCGTTGGCGGCGCCGACCAGCGCATCGAGCGGCAGCAAAACCATCGGTAACGCTCAGCGCCCCCGCGGACGCCGATTCAGTCAGCAGCTTTATGAATATCCGCGTTGCGGATATTCAAGCGTGCTACGAGCTATGGCGAAGTCATGGAGCCGAGTTTATAACGGAGCCAAAGGACAAGTACGGCGAGACGCGCTGCTATATTCGCGATCCTGACGGTTACATCATAGAAGTTGGGCAAAGTAAGCCGGGCATTGCTTACGGCTAAATGGCACGACATAGAGAGCCAATAGCGAGCCGGCGGCGGTACGACCGAGAGCGAAAGGCGAGGGCGATGCCATGATGATCGACTCAAACATTCGAGCCGCGCTGGAGCGCCATTGGGCGGCCTCCGACGCCAACGATTTCAGCGCCGAACATGACATTTATCGACAGGACGCGGTGCTTGAGTATCCGCAATCGGGAGAGCGGATTCGCGGCCGCGACGGAATTCAGGCGTCTAGGACGGCGCAGCCGAACTATAAGCGATTTTCAGTGCGGCGAATAATCGGTGCTGCCAATCTCTGGGTGACCGAATTCATCCTCACTTACGATGGGCAGCCATCATATACGGTCAGTATCATGGAATTTGAGGATGAGCTGGTTGTCCGTGAGACCCAATATTTCGGCGACCCGTTTCAGCCCGGGCCATCTCGTGCCCAATGGGTCGAGCGAATGTAAATGGCCGATCCCAGTTGAGGGAATGCTCAACTCAAATAAGCGTCCAGCACGGATATAGTTTTGTTGCCGATCCGATCACGGACGCTGGTCGTCGCGTTCATGAGGGCACGTCCTCATGCGAAACGTGGCGGCGCGGCTACCCGGCGTCGCCGCGCAAATGCTCGACCAGCTGCCGGGCGTAGAGCGGCAGCTCCTTCATGTTGCGGACGCAGATCGTCAGATCGCGCAGCGCCCAGGGATCGGTGAGCGGCACGATCGCGATCGCCATGGTGCGCATCACGCGCCGCGCGGTGGTCTCCGGCACGATGCCGATGCCGACCTTGCATTCGACCAGCCGGCACACCGCGTCGAAGCTGCGCAGCTGCACGCGAAGCCGCAATGGCCGGCCGATGCGCACCGCCTTGGCGGCGAGGAACCGCTGCAGCGCGCTGGAGCGGTCGAGGCCGACGAAGTCGTGATCGAGCACGTCCTCGAAGCCGGTGTTGGCGCGTTTCGCCAGCGCATGATCGCGGGCGACGACCAGCACGAAGCGGTCGCGGCGGAACGGATAGGTTTCGAGCCCGCCGACA
>JASHWN010000426.1 GCA_030044035.1 Xanthobacteraceae bacterium | reverse complement strand
GAGCACCGTGCGCGGATGATTGATCACCGGCCGGGGCGAGCGCGCGACGATCGCGCATGCCGCTTCGAGCCCTGCGCGACAGAGATCGGCGTCGCCGATGCCGTTGAACACCACATCGTGCGGCGGCAACGGCGCCTCGGGCGCGGCATATTCGGCGACCAGCACGGTGGTTTGAAAGACGCGGTCGTCGATCAGCGCGCCGGTCGGGATATTGCCGCCCGCCGCGGAGACCAGAAGCAGCACGCGGATCGGCGCGCCCGGTCCGCGATAGGGCAGCGGTGCTACGGCGTGACCCACAAAACCCCGATCGCGATGCCGGCGCGCGCCCAAGTGGTCGCCGAGCTCCGCCAACAGATTGCCGATGCCGCGATGGGCATGGACGTGGTCGGGGTCGAGCCGAAGCGCCGCCTCGAAATGGGGGCGCGCTTCGGCAAGCTCGCCGAGCGCCAACAGCAGATTGGCGAGGTTGACGCGCGCGGTGGGATTGTCCGGATGATGCCGCACCGCCGCGCCGAACAAGGAACGTGCCGCTTCGCTGTATCCGGCTTTGAGAACCATCGCGCCGAAGTCGTTGAGAGCGGCGAAATCGCCGGGCTTGCGGCGGATGAGTTCGAGATAGTCGGCTTTGGCCTCTTCGAATTGACCTTGTTCTCGCAACAGGCTGGCCCGCTCGAAGCGCGCTGCGTAGGCGTCCGGCGCGCCTTCGAGCATGCGATCGAGAGCATGCAAGCGCGCTATGCGCGTCGGCTGCGGCAACGGCTCGGCCACGGCGCTGCGCGACATGCTAAATGCTCGCCACCGTCTTCAGCCGCACCCGCGGATGAATCTCGGTCTGCGCCAGCACGCTGGTCTGGGCGCGGAAGCGCTCGACGATGCCGCGCACGAACGGGCGGATGCCGGCCGAGGTGACCAGCACCGGCGCTTCGCCGTCGCGGCCGGCCTGGTCGAATTTCTCGCGTACGGCGTTGATGAACTCGGTGAGTTTCGACGGCTGCATGGCCAGCGTCCGCTCGTCGCCCTGTCCGACCAGCGATTCGGCGAAGGTTTGCTCCCATTTGGCGGTGAGCGCGATGATCGGCAGATAGCCGGCGGCGCCGGTGTGATGGGCGCAGAGCTGCCGCGACAGCCGCGCCCGCACGTGCTCGGCGAGGTTTTGCGGGTTGCGCGTCGCCGCAAGCCCATCGGCGATGCCTTCGAGGATGGTCGGCAGATCGCGGATCGAGACGCGCTCGGCCAGCAGAATCTGCAGCACGCGCTGGATTCCGGAGACGGTGATCTGCGACGGTACGATGTCCTTGACCAGCTCGCTCTGCTCCTTCGGCAGCTCTTTGAGAAGTTTCTGCACCTCGCCGTAGGACAGGAGCTCGGACATGTTGGCTTTGATGAGTTCGGTCAGGTGCGTGGCCAGCACGGTTGCGGCATCGACTACGGTGTAGCCTTTGACCGAAGCTTCTTCCTTGAGCGAGGCATCGATCCAGGTCGCCGGCAGGCCGAAGGTCGGCTCGGTGGTGTGCATGCCCGGCAAGCTCACCTGCTTGCCGGCCGGATCCATCACCATGTACTGGCCGTGCCAGACCTTGCCGCTGCCGGCCTCGACCTCCTTGATCTTGATCACATAGGTGTTGGCGTCGAGCTGGACGTTATCGAGGATGCGCACCGCCGGCATGACGAAGCCCATCTCGATGGCGAGCGAACGGCGCAGCGCCTTGATCTGTTCGGTCAGGCGCTCCGAGCCGTCGGGCGCGTTGACCAGCGGCAACAGCGCGTAGCCGAGCTCGACTTTCAGGTCGTCCATCTTCAGCGCCGCGGCGACCGGCTCCTCGGCAGCCGGGGTTTTGGCAGTTTCCGTCTTGGTGGCTTCGGCGGCGGCCTGCTTGCTGCGCTTGTCGATCAGGTAAGCCAGTGCTCCGGCGCCGCCGCCCAGCGCGAAGAACGGCAGCATCGGAATGCCCGGCAGAAGCCCCATCGCCAGCATGACGGCGGCCGACATGCCGAGCGCTTTCGGGTAGCCGGACAATTGCGACAGCAGCGCCTTGTCGGCGGCGCCGCTGACGCCGGCCTTGGAGACCAACAGGCCGGCGGCGGTGGAAACGATCAGCGCCGGCACCTGGGTGACGAGGCCGTCGCCGACGGTGAGCAGCGTGTAGGTGTGCGCGGCGTCGGTGAAGCTTAGGCCCTGCTGCACGATGCCGATCACCATGCCGCCGATGATGTTGATCAGCACCACCAAAAGGCCGGCGATGGCGTCGCCGCGGACGAACTTCGAGGCGCCGTCCATGGCGCCGAAGAAGCCGGATTCGTCCTCCAGGGTTTTGCGCCGCCGCCGCGCTTCCTTCTCGTCGATCAGGCCGGCGGACAGGTCGGCGTCGATCGCCATCTGCTTGCCCGGCATGCCGTCGAGGTGAAAGCGCGCCGCCACCTCGGCGATGCGCCCGGAGCCCTTGGTGATGACCACGAAATTGACGATCACCAGGATGGTGAAGACGATCATGCCGATGACGAAATTGCCGCCCATCACGAAATTGCCGAACGCCTGGATGACATGGCCGGCAGCGGCGGTGCCTTCGTGGCCGTGCGCCAGGATGAGCCGCGCCGAGGCGAGGTTGAGCGAAAGGCGCAGCATGGTGGAGATCAACAGCACGGTGGGGAAGGCGGAGAATTCGAGCGGCGCCTGGATGAACAGCGACGTCATCAGGATCAGGACCGAGAACGTGATCGACACCGCGAGCGAAAAGTCGAGCAACAGCGCCGGCAGCGGCAAGATCAGCACCAAGAGGATCGCCATCATGCCGAGCGCGAGCGCGATGTCGCTGCGCCGAAGCATGGTGCCGAGATCGACGAGCCGGGTCAGTGCGGTGTCGCCGCGCTCCGCCGAAGCTGCGTTGCTCATGCCGTCCGATCCGCCGCGACGGTTGCGGTCGCGTGGTTCAAAGCTTTGCGCTGCGGCTGGCGGGCCGCCGGCACGGAAGAGCGGTGCCGCGCTGGCGTCCAAGGTTTTGGCCTCAAGCAGCGTTAGAAGGGTCTGCGGTGCAACCGTTACGCCTCCCCGGCAAAATGTGCCGGGTTTATGGTTACCAGCGGGTTAACGGCGGGACGCTTGCTCGAAGAGCGAAGCGTCTGGGGCGAATGGCGAGTGGCGAATGGCGAATGGCGAATGGCGAATGAGGAGGGCCATATGAAATTGAGCGATCGAAATGCAGCGGGACGATCACTCCCCTATTCGCCATTCGCTATTCGCCATTCGCGGATGCGGCGCGCCACGATGACCGCCATCGCCGCAATCCTGGTGCTGCCGGCCGCGCGCGCTTTCGCCGACGGGATCGAGGCCGGCCTGTGGAAGGTGACGACCGTCTCCGAGACCGGCGGCATGGCCGGTCCGCCGCGGCTCTCGTCCAAGTGTCTCACCGCCGAGCAGGTAACGGATCTGGCTGCGACATTTTCCCCGATCGCGAGCACGATCAATTCGACGTGCGAGCCGATCGAGCGCAGCTTCGACGGCAAGAAGCTGACATGG
>JASHWN010000425.1 GCA_030044035.1 Xanthobacteraceae bacterium | reverse complement strand
CGAATGGTACGGCGCTGGATTTTCCAACCCTGCGTCGTCCGCTTCAGCTCCCAGCGGCTCGTGACCAGGCGATGAATGTGATAGCCGCGCGAGGCGCCGTGGTTCGGCACCTCGACCGGCTCGCCGATCCTTTTCGGGGTCAGGATCTGCAGGTACGAGGTGACGACGGCCTCGTCGCCGTCAAGCTCGACGTATGGCAGCCCGGTGAAGTGCGCCAAGCCGCCGGCGATCGCGGCCTGATGGCCTTCGCTTACCAGGATCGCCGCAATGGCCTTGTTGCCCTTGGCGCCGGAGAGATTGGCGCCGCGGTCGAACACGCCGTCTTCCATGTACACGGCCTCGGCATAATAATCGGCGCCGGTATCAGCGCTCGGCGGATGGCCGGCGATGAGATTGTAGATTTCCAGCCGATCCTCGATGGCGGCGAGTCGCGTTTCGAGCGTCTTGCTTTCCTGAGTTCCGGCATGGATCATGGCGCTTCCTCGACCTTTCGTGCGTCGTCTGAATTATTATTGCCGTAACCTAGCACGCATAGAGCGGGGCGGTGCAGAGGGGCGACGGCATGCCATCGCGGTCTGCGCCGGTTGCATAGGCGCGAGGCCCGGACGTTGAATTTTGCGCCTGCACAGGGGGTCAAATTTGGCATCGTGGAACGCCAAGGCGGAAGGCGTGCATAGGACAGCGACGATGTCCCGCGGCGGCCTCGATCGGCGGTCATTTGTGGTCGGCGCCAGCGTTACGGGCGGCGCGCTGACCCTGGGTTTTGCGCCCGCGATCGGCAGCAAGCCGGCGGACAGTGCCGCCGCTCCAACGGAGGTCAATTGTTGGGTCGTGATTGCGCCCGACGACACAGTCACCATCCGCGTGGCGCGCGCCGAGATGGGGCAAGGCGCCATGACGGCGCTCGCCATGCTGGTCGCCGAGGAGCTGGAATGCGATTGGGCAAAAGTCCGCACCGCGTTCGTGTCGCCGCGGCAAAACCTGATGCGCGAGGGCATTTGGGGCGACCTGTCGACCGGCGCGAGCCGCTCGATCTCAGCGTCACAGGATGACCTGCGGCGCGCCGGCGCCGTGGCCCGCGACATGCTGATCGGCGCTGCCGCCAAGCGCTGGAACGTGCCGGCGGCGGAATGCACCGCGCGCAACAGCACTATCGCGCATCGCCCGAGCGGCCGGAGCATCTCATTCGGCGCGATCGCCGCCGACGCTGCTGCGATCGAGCCGCCCCGTGACGTTCATCTGAAGCCGCCGGCCGAATGGACGCTGCTCGGCACGCCGCAAAAGCGGCTCGACGTCCGCGACAAGATCACTGGGCATCCGGTCTACGCCATCGACGTGCGCCTGCCCGGCATGCTGTACGCGGCGATCCGGCACTGTCCGGTGTTCGGCGGCACGCTGAAATCGGTCGACGCCGGTTCGATCCGGGCCATGCCGGGGGTCCGCCGCGTCGTACGCCTCAAGGACGCCGTCGCGGTGGTGGCGGCTTCCTGGTGGCAGGCCAACAAGGCGGTCCAGGCGCTGCGCGTCACTTGGGACGACCAGGGCCAAGGCGGCCTGTCCACGGCGAGCATCGGCGACTTCGTTCGTGGCGGGCTCGACGGACCGCCCGAGCAAGTCGGCCGCGCCAACGGCGACGTCGACGCGGCGCTCAAAAGCGCGGTGCGGCGCATCGAAGCCGACTACGTGGTGCCGTTTCTGGCGCACGCCACTATGGAGCCGCAGACCTGCACGGCACAGGTGCGCCGCGACGGCGTCGAGATCTGGGCGCCGACCCAGGATGCCTCCACGGCTCTCGCCACCGCGGCCATCGCCGCCGGCGTGTCGGACGAGAAGGTCAAGGTCAACCGCATGCTGCTCGGCGGCGGTTTCGGCCGCCGCGGCACGATTCAGGAATTCGTCCGCCAGGCGGTGCTGATCGCCCGCGAGGTCGATGCGCCGGTCAAGCTCGTTTGGAGTCGCGAAGAGGACGTCGCCCACGACCTGTACCGGCCGTTCGGCATGGCCCGCATGGTCGCCGGCCTCGATGCCTCCGGCCTGCCGGCCGCCTGGTCGATCCGGCTCGCCGGTCCGTCGTTCGTGGCGGAAATCCTGCCTGACCTGGGCGAGAGCTTCGTCGATCGCAGCTTCATCAGTGGGCTCGCCGACGAAATGGCTTACGACGTGCCGAACTACCGTGTCGATTACGCGGTGCGCGAGACTGCCGTGCCGCTTGGCGTCTGGCGCGGCATCAATTACACCCAGAACGTCTTCTACAAGGAGTGCTTCGTCGACGAGATGGCGCACGCCGCCGGCATCGATCCTTATCGCTTCCGCCGGCTTCTGCTGCGCAACAGCCCGAAGAATCTCGCCGTGCTCGACGCCGCGGCGGAGAAGGCGGGCTGGGATATGCCGCTGCCGCCGGGCGTGTTCCGCGGCATCGCGCTCAGCGAGGCCTGCGGCAGTTATTGCGCCCAGGTGGCCGAAGTCTCCGTCGCCGACGGCCGCGTGCGCGTGCATCGTGTCGTTTCGGCGCTCGACTGCGGCCACGTCGTCAACCCGCTCACCATCGCCGTGCAGACCGAAGGCTCGATCGTCTTCGCGCTCTCCGCCGCGCTCTACGGCGAAATCACCATCAGGAACGGCGCCGCCGAGCAGTCGAACTTCAATGATTATCGGATGCTGCACCTTGCCGACATGCCCGAAGTCGACACCGTGATCGTCTCGGGCAGCGACTTTTGGGGCGGCGTCGGCGAACCGCCGGTGACGCCGCTGGCGCCGGCGCTGTGCAACGCGGTGTTCGCGGCGACGGGAAAACGCATCCGCTCCTTGCCGCTGAAGAATCACGATTTGCGGCCAGGGATCTAGGATAAAGCCAACAACCACACGCTTCGTATTGAATCACGCCGCGCGGCGTGGCGTGATGACCATCGGCAGTCCGTTGTCGGGCCGTAACGTCACGCGCAGCATCGGCCAGACCGCCGTTCCCGGCGCCAGCGCGAGACGGAAATTCTTCACGATGGTGGCCAGCACCAGCGTCGCCTCCTGCAACGCAAACACCGAGCCGATGCAGGTGCGCGCACCGGCGCCGAACGGAATATAGGCGTAGCGGTCGATGGCGTGGCGCGCTTCGCCGAGAAAGCGGGTCGGATCGAAACTGTTCGGATCGCGCCACAGCAAACGGTGACGATGCAGCACGTAGGGCGCGATCACGACCAGCGAGCCACGCTTGACCTTGGTGCCGGCAAGTTCGTCCGGGGCGAGCGCGACCCGGCTCATCGCGGCGATCGGCGGATAGAGCCGGGCCGCCTCCTCGATCACCGCGCGCGTCTCGGCCAATCGATCGCCGAGCGTGGCGGGCGGCCCGTGCAGCTCGCGCCCGGCCTCCGCCTCGACGCGTTGGCGCCACTGCGGCGCCTGCGACAGCAGAAACAGTGACCAGCTCAGAAGGTTCGCCGTGGTTTCGTGGCCGGCGGCGATGAAGGTCAAAATGTTGGAGCGGACCTCGATCTCCGCCATGCCTTTGCCGGTCTCCGGATCGAGCGCGTTCAACAGCAGCGTCAGGATGTCCTTCGCCACCGCGTCCGGCTCT
>JASHWN010000424.1 GCA_030044035.1 Xanthobacteraceae bacterium | reverse complement strand
CGGTGTTCAAGGGGCTCAACCGCTTCGCCTCGGTGCACGCGCTCGGCTTTCCGTTCTACAACATTTTGCACATGACCAACTGGATCACCAACGGGCTCGGCGAGCGCTTTCCCAGGCTGCCGGTGATCTGGATCGAAGGGGGCCTCGCCTGGGTGCCGTTTTTGATGCAGCGGCTCGACCACGAGTTCATGCTGCGTGCTTCCGAATATCCGCTCCTGAAAAAGAAGCCGTCGGACTACATGCGCGACATGTATTACGCCTCGCAGCCGATGGAGCGGGTCGACCTCGAGGCGCTGCAATGCACGTTCCGCATGATCAATGCGGAGACGCAGCTCATGTACGCCTCCGACTATCCGCACTGGGATTTCGACCTGCCCTCGACGGTCTGGGACCTGCCGTTCCTGTCGGAGAAGGCCAAGCACAACATCTTGGGCGGCACCGCGGCGCGCCTGTTCAAGCTGCCGCCGCGCAATGACAAGCAGAAGGCCAATCTCGTCCGGTTCGGCAACCTCGCGGCCTAACCCTCGTCATTCCGGGGCGCCGCGAAGCGGCGAGCCCGGAATCCATAATCCCGGCTGTGCGGTATC
Organism: Xanthobacteraceae bacterium; assembly: GCA_030044035.1. Lineage (GTDB taxonomy): Bacteria > Pseudomonadota > Alphaproteobacteria > Rhizobiales > Xanthobacteraceae > BOG-931. The sequence goes on along the minus strand of JASHWN010000424.1, from coordinate 4,214 downwards.
GTGTGTGGCGCAGCGCAATTTGCCTCGCCGCTCGTGATTATGGATTCTGGATTGACGCTTCGCGTCATCCGGAATGACGTGTGGGTTTCACGCCGACAGCGCGACCGGCGCGCCGGCGGCCGCGTCTTCCAGCACCAGGTCGGCGCCTTTTTCGCCGATCATCACCGCGGCGGCGTTGGTGTTGCCGGAGACCACACTCGGCATGATCGAGGCGTCGATCACGCGCAAGCGGTCGAAGCCGCGCACCCGCAGCCGCTCGTCGACCACGGCGGCCGGATCGGCGCCCATGCGGCAGGTCGAGGTCGGATGATAGACCGTGGTGCCGGTCGCCCGCGCATAGGCGAGCAGGTCGGCGTCGCTCGCGCATTGCTCTCCCGGCATGCGCTCCTCGGCAATCAGCCGCCGCATCACTTTCTGGTTCATGACCTCGCGCAGCCGTTTCAGCCCGGCGACGATGGTGTCGCAATCGACGCGGTTCGACAGGTAGCGCGGCTGGATTGCCGGCGGCGCCAGCGGATCGGCCGACTTGATGCGGACGAAGCCGCGGCTGTCCGGCCGCAGCTGGCACACCGAGGCCATGAAGCCGGAGAACGGATGCAGCTTGGCGCCGGCGGTCTCGGTCGAAAAAATCAAAAAGTGGATCTGCACGTTGGGCGAAGCGAGTTCGGGCCGCGTGCGCAGGAACGCGCCCGCATAGCCGGCGCCGATCGTCAGCAATCCTTTGCGCGAAAAAATGTAGCGCAGGCCGGCGTGACAGCGGTGCCGCCAATCGTTGACCACGTCGTTCATGGTGATCGGCTCGGTGCAGCGAAACTGCATGCGGACCTGCAAATGGTCCTGCAGGTCGGCGCCGACGCCGGCGAGATCGGCGCGCGGTTCGATGCCGAACTCGCGCAGCAGCTTTGCCGGCCCGACGCCGGACAGCTGCAACAGCTGCGGCGAGTTGAACGCGCCGCCGGCGAGGATGATCTCGCCGCCGGCGTAAGCGGTGCGGGTTGCGCCGCCTTGGCGATATGCGATGCCAACCGCGCGGCGGCCGTCGAACACAATGCGCGTCGCCAACGCGTCGGTCTCGACTTTCAGGTTGTGGCGGTTGCGCGCCTGGCGCAAATAACCCGCCGCCGTCGACCAGCGCCGGCCGTTCCGGGTGGTGAGCTGAAAGTAGCCGGCGCCTTCCTGGCGCGGGCCGTTGAAATCGTCGTTGCGCGGAATGCCGGATTGCTCCGCGGCGGCGATGAAGGCCTCGCACAGCGGATGCGGCTCGCAGACGTCGGAAACCGAAAGCGGGCCGCCGACGCCGTGCAGTTCGTCGGCGCCGCGTTCCTGATCCTCGGCGCGGCGGAAATAGGGCAGCACGTCGTCAAAACCCCAGCCGGCATTGCCGAGCTGACGCCAATGGTCGTAGTCCTCCTTCTGGCCGCGGATATAGAGCAGGCCGTTGATCGAGCTCGATCCGCCCAGCACCTTGCCGCGCGGCTGGATGATGCGGCGATTGTTCAGTTCGGGCTCCGGCTCGGAGCTGTAAAGCCAATTGACCTTGGCGTTGTCGAATAGCTTGGCGAAGCCGAGCGGAATGTGAATCCACATGTGGCGGTCGTGGCCGCCGGCCTCCAACAGCAGCACGCGATGCCGCCCCGAAGCGGTCAGGCGGTTGGCCAGCACGCAGCCGGCCGAGCCGGCGCCGACAATGATGTAGTCGAAAGTCGCTGTCGGCGCTGCGGTCGGCTTCATGATGCGTTACTCCCCGCCGCGACAATAGCGCGAAAGCTGCCGCTCTGACCATCGCGCCGGTGTTCGGCCCAATGTCCGCTGTACCCCCCGAAAGCAGACATTGCCGAACACTGCCATCATGTCGGCCAAGTGCCATTTTCGACCAATGCGGTGACGCAACCATATCCGCTATTGGCCCTATCGCGCCGGAAATAACAGACATCAAGAAGGAGCGGCGTAGGCACCGATACGGGGTCGCCACTCCGATTTGTACAAGATGAGCGAACAGGACGCGGCCGGAGCGGAGTGCGGCCCGTCCCTGCCCGGAATTCGATCTACGCGCGGTCAATCGGACTGGCGCTAATTGGATTGCCCGACGGCGTACTGGCCTTGTCAACGCGATGTCTCAGTTGGGTCAAAAGCGGACATTTAGGAGTGTCCGGCCGATGTCCGCTACGCCCCCGAGAGCGGACATCAACTGTCATCCTCGCGATGTCCGCCAGGTGCCAGAACCGGAGGCGAGCAGCCGCAGCAAAACGGCTTGACTAATCGTCACATCGTCGACGACCGCGCTGGGGTGGGGAAAGAATATGGGGTGGGAAAGAATGGTGCCTTGGGCCGATCTTAGCTAAGCTTGCCGAACGGGCACGGATGCCAATGCTGGGGCACACTATGCGCTTGGGCAACTGCCATAACTTTTCCGATTTCCGCTCGCTTGCCAGGCGCAGGCTGCCGGGACCGATCTTCGACTACATCGACGGCGCAGCAGACGATGAGACGACGCTTCGCCAAAATACGGCAAGCTTCGAACGCTGCGACCTGGTGCCCAACGTCCTGCGCGGGGTCGGCACGATCGACATGTCAGTGACCGTGATGGGTCAAAAACTGGCAATGCCGGTCTATTGCTCGCCGACCGCGCTGCAGCGGCTGTTCCACCACGACGGCGAACGGGCGGTCGCCGCCGCCGCCGCAAAATTCGGAACGATGTTTGGCGTATCGTCGCTCGGCACGGTCAGCCTGGAAGAGCTGCGCAAGGCATACGACACGCCACAGGTCTATCAGTTCTACTTCCACAAGGACCGGGCGCTCAACCGCGCCATGCTGGAGCGCGCCAAAGATGCCGGCGTCAACGTCATGATGTTGACGGTCGACAGCATTACCGGCGGCAATCGCGAGCGCGACCTGCGCACCGGATTTTCCGTTCCTTTCAGGCTTACCATCGGCGGCATGCTTCAATTCGCGATCAAACCGATGTGGGCGGTCAACTATTTCACCCACGAACGGTTCCGGATGCCGCAATTGGACGAACACGTCGACATGAGCGGCGGCGCCATGTCGATCGGGCGGTATTTTACCGAGATGCTCGACCCGGCCATGAATTGGGACGATGTGGCTGAAATGGTCCGTGTTTGGAACGGCCAGTTCTGCCTCAAGGGCGTCATGTCGGTTGAGGATGCCAAACGTGCGGTCGCTATCGGCTGCACCGGCATTATCTTGTCCAACCACGGTGGACGACAGCTCGATGGCTCGCGCGCCGCATTCGATCAGCTCGCCGAAATCGTCGACGCCGTGGGCGACAAAATCGACGTGATGATGGACGGCGGGGTAAGCCGCGGGACCCATGTTCTCAAGGCGCTCTCGCTCGGCGCCAAGGCGGTGGGCGTCGGCCGCTACTACCTGTTTCCACTGGCGGCGGCCGGCCAGGCGGGCGTCGAGCAGGCACTTAGCCTTATGCGCGCTGAAATCGAGCGGGATATGAAGCTGATGGGATGCTCCTCCGTCAGCCAGTTGTCGCGCGCAAATCTTCGGTTCCGGTAACCCGTCTTGACCTGACGATTAAACCGAAAATCGGAACGAGGCTCGTCGCAGCGCAGCAAAGCCTCCGGTCTTTTATACCAAGCGCAATTAATGTTGACCGTCATCCTGAGGTGGCTGCGAAGCGGCCCTCGAAGGATACGGCCGAGGACTCACGGGCCGTCGCCCTTCGAGGCTCGCTTCGCTCGCACCTCAGGGTGACGGATATGAGTCAGCAATAAGAGCCGTTGATATTAGTTGTGGTCTTTTAGTCATGTCGGCTGTGGGGCGAGAGCGCCCGCATCAACGGCGCGCCAAGGCCCGCGCGACGGCCGCCTCGACGTGAAGCCGGGTCGTGTCGAACAAAGGCACCGCACTGTCCTGTTGCCGGATCAGCAGCATGATTTCGGTGCAGCCGAGAACGACGCCTTGGGCGCCGCGCTCGACGAGACGCGCGATCACGTCGCGATAAGCCCGCCGCGACGCCGCCTCGATCTTGCCTTGCACCAGTTCGTCGTAGATCACGCGGTGGACGAGCGCGCGATCGGCGGCATCGGGAACCAGCACGTCGATTCCGAAGTTTTGCGCCAGGCGGCCTTTGAAAAAATCCTGCTCCATGGTGAAGGCGGTGCCGAGCAGGCCGACGCGCTTGATCGCGCTTGCTGCGATCCGTTCGCCGGTCGGATCGACGATATGCAGCAGCGGAATTT
>JASHWN010000423.1 GCA_030044035.1 Xanthobacteraceae bacterium | reverse complement strand
CTTCAGGTGGTTCTCGGCGAGCGTCGTACCGGTCGAGGTGAGGTCGACGACGAAGTCGGCGACGCCGGCGGCCGGCGCCCCTTCAGTGGCGCCCGACGAGCCGACCAGCGAATATTCGACGATGCCGCTTTCGGCGAAGAAGGCGCGCGTCAGCCGGGAAAATTTGGTCGCCACCCGCAAGCTTCGCCCGTGGCGCTGATGAAACAGCATGGCGGCTTCGTCGAGATCGCTCATGGTCGACACGTCGACCCACGATTGCGGGATGGCGACGACGAGCCGCGCGCCGCCGAAGCCGAGCTTGGGCATGATCAGCGCCGAGGCCGGCTCGCCCTCGCCGTATTCGCGATACAAGTCCTCGCCGGTGATGCCGGCATGCGCGTCGCCCTGCTCGATGCGGGTCGGAATCTCCTCGGGGCGCAAATAAATCACCTCGACACCATCGAGGCCGACCAACGCGGAAACATATTCGCGGCCATTGCCGACCCGCCGCACGTCGAAGCCACAGCCGTTGAGAAAAGCGATCGACTGCTCCTGCAATCGACCCTTGCTAGGCAGGGCGAGTACCAGTTTTTGCGGGCGCGCGTTCATCGTCTCCTGCCCGACGGTTCGCGAACGCCGTTCTTCGTCTCATCGGCGAGAGCCGACAACGCGACGAGGCGCTCGTCGCGCTCGCCCAAACGGCGCACGCGGATCTGGCCTTTCTTCAGATCGGCCTCGCTCACGGATACGACGCAGGAAATTTTGCGTTTCCGCGCATAGTTCACCGCGCTGTCGTCGTCACGCTCCGATGCATCGAGTTCGACCGACCAGCCGGCGGCACGCAGCGCCGCGGCGGCGCGGATGCATTGCTCGTGCCGCGTCTTTCCGGCGCCGACGACGAGCGCGTCGATGATCGGCGTTTCTTCAACACTGCGACTACCCGATTTCTGCAGCGCCAGCAGCAGGCGGTCGAGCCCGATGCCGAAGCCGACCGCGGGGATCGACTCATCGGCGCCAAGCCCTTCGAGCAGATTGTCGTAGCGGCCGCCGCCGCAGACATGGCCGATCTGTCGCATGTCCGCGGCGTAAATCTCGAACAGGCAGCCGGTGTAATATTCCAGGCCGCGCCGCAGCCCGACATTGAACTGCACAGCGAGCGGAGCGCCACGATAAGCTTCGACATAGCGCAGCCGCGTCTCGCAGCGCTCCAGCACCGGCTCGACCGCAGCGATGCGGAATTTGCGAAAGTGTTCGCGGATCGCCTTGAACGCCGCGTCGGGCGCGGCGCGAATGGTCAGAAGCGCAGCCACCGCCTCGATCAGTTCGGCGGATATCGGCTCTGCCTGCTGCGCGGTGCGGCTGGTCAGCCGCTCGACGATCTCCTCGGGGGTGCGGCCGCCGACGTGCCGCACGTCGGCGAGCGCGAACACTTCGCGGATCAGCAATTCGGCCTTGCCGGGTTCGGCCGCGGCAAGGAGCGAGGCAAGTTCGCTGAACTGATTTATTTCGTCGGCAACGGCTGCTGCCGTGCCGGCCGCCGCCGCCAAGGCGGCGCTCTTCGGGTTGCGCAACGCGATGCGGCGGATGCGCGCTTTCGATTTGTCGTTGATCGGCAGCTGGTCGATGAAGGCGTTGCGAATTTCGACGTCGCCGATCTCGATCGACGTTCGTTCGAGACCTGCCGCCTGCAAGCAGTCGAGCGCGGCGGCGAGGATTTCGGCATCGGCGGCATCGCGCGACGGCGCGCCGATATATTCGGCGCCGGCTTGATAGAACTGCCGATAGTGATCCTCACTGGCGGCTTCATAGGTGAAGGCCGGCCCGAAGTAACTCAGTCGTGCTTCGCGCGCCGGCGCGTTACGCCGCCCGTCCTTCGCGTGGAGCTGACGCAGGTAGGCGCGGCACACCGGAATGGTCAGTTCGGGCCTTAAGCAGACTTCCTGACCGGCCGGGTCCGGGAAAATGTACATCTGGCGGCGAATGTCCTCGCCGGACCGGTTGAGGAACGGCAAGGCGCTTTCCAGGATCGGCGGATTGATCGCCGCATAGGCATAATGGCGCAGCGTCGCGCCGATGGCGTCGCGCGCCGCCTGCAGGGCGACGGCGTCGTCGCCCGCATAGTCGCGGGTGCCGGAAATGCTCGGTTCGGGGGCCTGCATACAATACCTATAGGTCGGCTCGCGCCTTTCCTGCACCGCGAGCGCCGCGGTTGCGCGCCTGCATATACCGGACCTCGGCGGCAATCCAGCGCCGGCGCCGCCCGGAAGGGGCTGCCGTTCGCTTATGCTTTAGCGAGCAATCCCGCAAAATTCAGGGAGCAAGATGGCGGAGAGGGAGGGATTCGAACCCCCGATACGGTTGCCCGTATGCCGCATTTCGAGTGCGGTGCATTCAACCACTCTGCCACCTCTCCGGGAGCGAAAATCTCAGGCAGCGAGTCGTCGCGGCGACGTATTTAGCGGCGGTACGGCCGCCGAACAAGGGCGCCTGCCGGCTCCGCGCCGGCGGCGCCGAGAGCGGCCGTCCTACAGCTCCCTGCCGATCTTGCGGTCGAGCGAGTAGGGGCCGCCGCCGCGCAGCGCGATGGCGAAGCTCACCAGGCCCCAGAGCAGCACGTACTCGTAGCCGCGGTGCAGCCAGGCAAAGCCGTTGTGCCAATAGAGCACGGTGATGACCAGCATTTCGATGGCCGCAGTGGCGGCGAAGAACCGCGTGAACAGGCCGAGAATGAGCGCGATGCCGGCCGCGGCTTCGTTGATCGTCGAGGTCCAGTACCAAAACTCCGGAGGGCTGAAGCCCTGATCGGCAAAGCCCTTCAGGATCGTGGGCGCCGGGCCCATCATGAGCTTGTTCCAACCGTGCATCAGGAGATTCCAGCCGACGGCGAGGCGGACGATGGGCCACGACAGCGGAGTGACGGCGTCGTAGAACGGCTGCAGAAACGGCAGCAGCAGTTTTGGCTTCGCTTCAATCTCGGCCATTGGTTCCGTCCTCGATATTTTGCGGAAGGTTAGGTCAGGCGGCGCGCCATGGCCAGCGGCCACCTTGTTGCTGCCGCTGCGCCAGGTCATACTGGCGCGAACGAAATCGACCAGGCTGACGCGGCGGGAGAGTTAATCGAATGGCGGAATGGTTCGTGGCCAAGGCAGCCGAATTGCTGGAGGGCGACCGGCGCATCGTGGTTGCCGGCAAGGACGAGATCGGCGTGTTCCATCACGGCGGCGCCTATTTCGCCTACAGCAATTATTGCGTCCACTCCGGCGGTCCGGCGTGCGAGGGCATCCTGATCAACAAGGTGGTCGATCTGATTGCCGCCGACCGCACCTATCAGGGCCAGACGTTTTCCGACGAGGTGCACTTCGTCTGTCCGTGGCACGGCTATGAGTACGAATTGACCACCGGCCGCTGCGTCGGCGACCGCCGATTGAAGCTCAAGAAATATCAGGTCGTGCGCCGCGGCGACGACATCTACGTCGCGACCTGAAAGGGAGAGCGCCATGGATACGGTGCCGAGCGAGGTCCGCAAGCTTAATTTCGACGATTACTCCACGGCGAAGCATCTCGACCACGCCGCCGAACAGGCCCGCGCCCGCAACTTCCAGGACTTTTTGATCGTCGACGTCGATGCGCACCATTACGAGAACGAATCCTACAAAGAGGTTTTTGCCTACATCGAGAGCCCAGTGATCCGCCACGACGTGATCGATTCGTCGCAGCGGCCCGGCCGCTCGGCGATGATCAACTCATCGGTCGGCAACCAGAATCTCGGCGGCCGCATCACTCGCGCCAACTTGCGCCGGCTGCAGAAGGTGCCGGCCGACGGCCGCCATCGCGACATCGCCATGACCT
>JASHWN010000422.1 GCA_030044035.1 Xanthobacteraceae bacterium | reverse complement strand
GCGAGCGCTTCTCCTCGACCACGATGATCAGGTCGAGGCCTGCGGCGAACTCCTGCAATTCGCGCCGGCTCAGCGGCCACGCACAGCCGACCTTGTAGAGCCGGATGCCGAGCGCGTTGCATTTGAGCTCGTCGATGCCGAGCTCGTCGAGCGCCTGGCGCACGTCGAGATAGCTCTTGCCGGTGGTGATGATGCCGAGCTTGGCGTCGCGGCCGCCCGACGTGATGGTGCGGTTGAGCCGGTTGGCGCGCACGAAGGCCAGCATAGCGTCGCGCTTGAAATCGTGCAGGCGCGCTTCCTGGGTCAGGATCGGATCGTTGAGCCGGATGTTGAGCCCGCCGTCGGGCATGATGAAATCGGTCGGCGTGACGATGTTGACGCGTTCGAGGCTGGCGTCGATGGCGGCGGTCGACTCGATCGTTTCGTGCATCGTCTTCAGCGCCACCCAGGCGCCGGTGAAGCGCGACATGGCCCAGCCGTAGAGGCCGTAATCCAGCACCTCCTGCACGCCGGCCGGATTGAGCACCGGGATCATCACGTCGATGAAGTGGTATTCGGACTGATGCGCCGTGGTCGAGGATTCGGCGGTGTGGTCGTCGCCCATCAGCGCCAGCACGCCGCCATATTTCGAGGTGCCGGCGAGATTGGCGTGGCGGAACACGTCGCCGGTGCGGTCGACGCCGGGCCCCTTGCCGTACCACATGCCGAACACGCCGTCGTACTTGCCCTCGCCGCGCAATTCGGCCTGCTGCGAGCCCCACACCGCGGTGGCGGCGAGGTCCTCGTTGATGCCGCCCTGGAAGCGGACCGCGCTCGCCTCGAGAAACTTGCGCGCCCGCAGAAATTGCGTGTCGAGGCCGCCGAGCGGCGAGCCGCGATAGCCGGTGACGAAGCCTGCCGTGTTGCGGCCGTTGCGGCGGTCCAGCTCCTTCTGCATCAGGCAGAGCCGGACCAGGGCCTGGAAGCCGGTGACGAAAATCCGCGTCTGCGAAAGGTCGTACTTATCGTCGAGGGTGACGGTGCGCAGCTTCATGCGGCGGGGCCTCCGAGGGCCAGTTTGCCCTCACCGACTCCATATTGCCAGAGGGCAGGAGCACACGCGGCGGGCAAACGACATATAGGTCCGCAGCTCCGTCCGACAATGCTAGCGGGTTGAAGTGCCACACGATTTCGGCCGGGCCGCGCTGCATTGCGGCATGCGCCAGCCGCTGTCCGGGGCGAAAGGCGCGGGGCTGCGCAGCCGGGTGCGTCGGTGCTAAACTCCGCGGCATCACGCGGAGACCCGGCTCATGAACACGCACGTGAAACTCGCAACCGTGGCGCAGACCGATATCGCGCCGGCGGAATGGCAGGCGCGCGTCGATCTCGCCGCCACCTATCGGCTGATCGCGCATTACGGCTGGGGCGACGTCATCTACAATCACTCTTCGCTGCGCGTGCCGGGCGAGGATCGCAAGTTTCTGATCAAGCGCCACGAGCTGCTTTACGAGGAAGTCACGCCCGCCAATCTGGTCAAGGTCGGCATGGACGACGACCTCGACGAATCCGCCGGCGTCAACCGGCCCGGCTTTACGCTGCATGGCGGCGTGCTGGCGGCGCGGCCCGACGTCAACTGCGCCGTGCACGTCCACACCGAGACCGGTATGGCGATCGCCGGATTGAAGCACGGCCTGCGCATGGTGTCGCAGCCGGCGGTGCGCTTCTACAACCGCGTCGGCTATCACGACTACGAAGGCATCACCGAGGATTTCGGCGAGCGCGAGCGCATCAACCGCGCGCTCTCCAAGAACCGCGCGCTGATCATGCGCAACCACGGCCTTCTCACCGTCGGCAAGACGACGCGCGAAGCCTTCGTGCTGATGAAGTCGCTGATCGAAGCGGCCGATATTCAGCTGCGCATGGAAGCGACCGGCGGCGCGCTGGTCGAGATCCCGCCGCAGATCTGCGAAAAGACCGCGCACCAATACGAGCACCACGATTCCGGCCGCGGCTCGGCCGACTGGCCGGCTTACTTACGAATGCTCGACGCCATCGATGCGGACTGGCGCAACTGAGCGAACACAAGGAGCACGTCATGGCCAAGCTGCGGCACATCGCCATTCAGGTTCCGGACCTCGAAAAGGCCGCCGCATTCTACGAAGCGGTGTTCGACCTCAAGCGGCTGAAAAAAGTCGAGGCGCCGATCGGCAATGCCATCTCGCTGTCCGACGGGGTGATGAACCTGACGCTGCTGCAGTTTCCGGAAGGAACCAAGGGCGGGAAAGGCGGACCGGACTGGGCCGGGCTGCATCATTTCGGTTTCGTGGTCGACGACGAGGCCGCGACCGAACAGAAGATCAAGCAGCATGGCGGCGAGTACTTCATGACCTTGCCGCACTATCCGGGCGTCGACGCCGAGAAGAAATTCAAGGACCTCAACGGCATCGTGTTCGACGTCTCCGAACACGGCTGGCTTCCGGCGGGAAGCTGAACGCGCCGCGGCGCAGCCGAATTGTAGGGTGGGCTGAGCGCAGCGAAGCCCACGCGGAATCCTCAACGTTGGACCGCGTGGGCACGGCGCTTTCGGCGCCTTTGCCCACCCTACGATTACCAACCCACCCTACGGTTACTTCGCGTATTTGCCGCCGGTTTGCTTGGTGTGCACGCCTTCGGCGCCGCTCTCCTTGTGCTGCAATCGCGTGATGCGCGCCCAGGTGCGCTTG
>JASHWN010000421.1 GCA_030044035.1 Xanthobacteraceae bacterium | reverse complement strand
TCTCACCCGCCGCGCGCTATGCCGTCAAGCGCGCAGCCGTTCGCTTGACGCTCAGCTGCTCGGCGAATGGATCAGCGCCGGCGCGACCACGTCCTGCCAGGTTTTCGGTGGCGCCTTCAATTCGTCATGCCGGCCCATGAAGTCGGCGAACGTTTGGACGCCCTGGACGGCGCTACCGAACTCGTCCTTGTTGTCCTTGAGCACCGCCGCCACCGCCGGTGCGTCGAGCGCCTTGGACGGCTCGTGCGCCAGAAAAATGCGCGCGGCGCGGGTCGGGTCGTCGCGGATGAGGCGCGCGGCCTCGTCCATGGCCTTGTCGACCGCCTCGACGATCTTGGCGTGCGTGTCGATGTAGCCCTTGGGCGCCGCGAGGACGAGGAATGACGCTTTGCCGCCGATGACATTCTCCGAGCCGAGCACGCGGTGAATCTTCGGGTCCTTGAGCGCGATCTCGGTGAACGGCGCCGAGGCGAAATAGGCCGCGATATCGTCTGCGCCTGAGATGAGAGCCGCAACACCGTCGCCCGGCGGCAACGCTACGATCTGGTTCTGCAGGCGGTCAGGCGCGCCGAAAATTTTCTCCGACTGCATCTGCAGCACATAAGTTTGCGGTGAGGTCAACGTCGGCACGGCGATGCGGTCGGCGGCGCGCAGATCGACGAGCGAACGCAACTGCGGGCGGCTGGTGAGCAATGTGAGCGGCAGCGTCGTCAGTCCGGAAACCGCAAGAATTTGCCGCGACGTGCCCTTGCCGTTTTGCCAGGCGGTCAGCAGCGGCGCCGTGCCGAACGGCGCCATGTCGATCGTGCGCGCCGCGAGCGCCTCCTGCATCGGTCCGGCACCGAGCAAGCGCTGATAGGACGCCTTCACGTCAACATGCAGGTCCCTGGCGTATTTTTCGACGAGCTTTTGATCTTCACAGATATAAGTCGGCAAAAACGCAAGGCCAAAGCCAATGCCGATCCGCACCGGCTCGGCTGCGCGCACCGGCGCCGCGGCGATGATCGTTAGCGCAGCCGCTACGGCAATGAGACAGGAAACAGCGCTGGAGCTTTTTCCCCGCATTGCCGGACTATAATGTGCTGGCGCTTCCGAGAAAATATTCCTTCAGCCGCTCGCGCCCAGCGAGCGCGGCGCGCAGGTCGAAAGCGTTGACGATGGCAAGCCGAAAACCGCCGGGCGGCATGGCGTGGAGATCTGGCGCGCGGTCCTCGTGGAAGGTGATCTGCACGCTGGTTACGCCGGGCATGCGCTTGACCTCGTCGACCAGCGCCGACGGCGGATGACGGTAGGTGCGGCCGCTCGGCCCGAACAGCACGACGCTGTAACCTTCGCTCGGCTCGTCGTCATAAAAATCCCAGTCGCCGCGCTCGTAGAGGCCGACCACCGCCTCGACCCAGCCCGGGCCGTACAGATCGGGCCATTGATCGGCGAAGCGCAGATGCGCCTCGATGATGGTGCCGCCGATGGTTTCGAGGTTGAGCATGCCGGTGTAGCCGGCGAGATGCGTCTTGATCCACGCGCCGCACCGAGCTTCGATGTCCGCATCGGGCTCGGCGTGCACGATCCAATAGTCGAAGGTGCCCTCACCCGCCGGCTTGCCGGTGACGTGGCGCCACCAGCGCGGTTCGCCCGAGACCACCGCGACATCCGACGACACATGGCGGCCGTCGAGCAGCGGCATCCAGAAATGGCCGGGCGCGTAGTGCCGCTCGTAGTCGGCGGCCGAATGCAGCACCCGGCTGCCCACGCCCATGCCCTTTAAGTTCACGATCGGCTTGGAGAACACCGGAAAGCGCGGCGGCACCACGCCGTGCGGCGCCGCTTGCAGCCTTTGGCTGAGTGCGACCGCGAGCTTGTCATAGACCCAGCGTTGCGCCGGGTACCATTGCCAGGCATCGCAGTCCTCGGTCGGGATATTGGCCGCGGTCTTGACGTGGGCGAAATATTGCAGGCGCCACGGATCGGCTTCGCAGACAGGCATGGTCAGAAGTCAGAAATCGGAAGTCAGAAATCGGAAGTCAGAATTCAGAACATCAGAATCCCGGCTCTTAGTACAGAGCCAAGTCCAAAGCCAATCAGCGGCCCGATTTAGGGGCTCCTCGCCTGACTTCCAATTTCCGACTTCTGATTTCTGACTTCCGTCACCGCCGCCGCGCCCGCGTGCGTGCTGCCTTCTTGGCGGCAGCGGAACGGCGCGCGGCACCCTTGGTATGTGCGGCTTTACGCGCCGATGCCGAGCGCTGCGCCGCGGTGCGCTGCCGAGCGGCGCTGTGCGCCTGCCGCGACAGCGCAGCATGCGACGCCGTGTTGCGCGGCTCGCGCTTGAGCGCCCGCGACACCGCGCGCGAGACGCGCGGCCGGCGCTTCGTCTTGCGCTTGCCCTGGCCGGCTTCGTAGGCGTATTCGGCGCTGCGCCGTGTGCGCTCGGTCACGCTGCCCTTCTTCGGCGGCGGCAGCTTGACGCCGGCGCGGCGCGCTTCGTCGAGACCGATCGCTATGGCCTGCTTGGTCGAGCGCGCCCCGTACTCGCCGCTGCGGATTTTGTCGATCTCGCCGCGGACGAATTCGCCCGCCTGGGTCGACGGCGATTTGCCTTCGCGGGCGTCCTGCCGCGCCCGTTCGATGGTTCGCTTCTGCGGCATCATAGTCCTCCATGCGCTGCATGCATGAAAACCAACGCAGGCACGACGAAAATGGTTCGCAGGTCAAACGTCCGCGGTCAGCGGCGCAACGCATGCACAGCGAATAGGCCGTCGCTGAACGCCTCGATCGGCGACCAGCCGGCGCTCCGCGCCAGCGCCTGGAACGACTCGATCGTGTACTTGTAGCTGTTCTCGGTGTGGATCGTTTCGCCAGACGCAAAGTCGATGTCGATGCCGTTGATCCACACCTTTTGCGGCCGCGTGCTGACGAGATGCATCTCGATGCGGCTTTGCGCGGCGTTGAAGAACGCCCGATGCACGAACGCGGCGAGGTCGAAATCGGCGCCGAGCTCGCGATTGATCCGCGCCAACAGGTTGAGATTGAATTTCGCCGTCACGCCGGCCGCGTCGTTATAGGCGCGGTAGAGCGTAGCCTCGTCCTTGACCAGATCGACGCCGACCAGAAGCAGCGCGCCCGCGCCGAGCATGTCGCCGATATGGTGCAAGAACGCAGCCGCCTCGGCCGGCTCGAAATTGCCGATGGTGGAGCCGGGAAAGAAGCCGACGCGCGGCAGCGCCGCGAGCTCTGCCGGGATGGCGAAGGTTTTCGTGAAATCCGCGACCAGCGGATGCACGACCAGATGCGGCAGGTCGCGCTCGAGCTGGATCAAATCCTGCTGCAGAAAGTCGCCGGAAATATCGACTGGCACGTAGGCCGCAACGGAAGCGGCGGCGCTGAGCAGAATACGCGCCTTGCGGCTCGACCCGCTGCCGAATTCGATCAGCGCCGAGCCGGGCGGAAACATCGAGGCGATGGCCGGCGCATGTTCGCGCAAAATCGCGATCTCGGAGCGCGTCGGATAATATTCCGGCAGCGCGGTGATGCGCTCGAACAGGGCCGAGCCGGCAAGATCGTAAAAGTATTTTGCCGGCAGCGTTTTCGGCCGCGCGGTGAGGCCGGCGATGACGTCGGCGGCAAATGCATCATGCGTCCCGACCGGTTGGGGGCGCGCGGCTTGAAACACGCTGCGGATATTCATGGGGCTACTCAAGCGTCGAATTGCGCAAGGCGCAGGCCGCTGAACTGCCAGCGCGCCGTCGGATAAAAGAAGTTGCGGTAGCTGACCCGCGCATGGCCGGCCGGCGTCGCCAGCGACGAGCCGCGCAGTACCATCTGATTGACCATGAACTTGCCGTTGTACTCGCCGAGCGCGCCCTCGCAGGCGCGGTAGCCCGGGTACGGCGAATAGGCACTGCGCGTCCATTGCCAGACGATGCCGAAGGCGTCGGCGAGCGCGTCGGCGCGCGCTGCGACTTCCCATTCGGCCTCGCTCGGCAAGTGTTTGCCGGCCCAGCGGGCGAACGCGTCGGCCTCGTAATAGCTGACGTGGCAGACCGGCTCCGCCGGATCGACGCGGCGCAGCCCGCCGAGCGTCAGCGAAAACCACTCGCCGTCGATCTGCCGCCAGTAGCCGGGCGCGCTCCAGCCCTGCGCCTCGACCGCGGCAAAGCCGTCCGACAGCCACAGCGTCGGCGTGGTGTAGCCGCCGTCGGCCATGAATTCGAGCCACTCGCCGTTGGTCACGAGGTTTCGCGACAGCCGCACCGGGGTCAGCAGCACCTCATGCGGCGGTTGTTCGTTGTCGAAGCAAAAGCGGTCGCTGTCATGGCCGACGCGATGAATGCCGGCGAGCGGCACGGCAGCTTCGGCACTCGGCCGCTCGCTCTTCGGCCATTGCCAGTGCGGATCGTAGGCCGGATGCGTGGCGTTGAACGAAAATGCGTGCAGGATATCGGTGAGCAACAACTCCTGATGCTGCTGCTCGTGATGCAGGCCGATCTCGACGATCGGCGCGATCGCGGCGAAATCGTTGGTTGATTCGATCAGCGCCGTCACCGCGCGATCGACGTGGGCGCGATAAGCGGCGACTTCGGCGGCGTCCGGCCTGGTGATCAGGCCGCGCTGCGGGCGGGCATGGCGCGGGCCGGCCGAGACGTAATAGGAATTGAACAGGTAGGCGAAGCGGTCGTCGAATGGCTGGTAGCCAGGCGCAAAGCGGCGCAGCAAA
>JASHWN010000420.1 GCA_030044035.1 Xanthobacteraceae bacterium | reverse complement strand
TGCGATCGAGCGCGAACGGCACCCGCTTGATGACCAGCTTGGCGCTGCACGGCTGCGAGCGCGTCTCCGCGGCGCCACCGCGGCGCGGCGTCCAGCGCCACACGCAATCGCCGGTGCCGGCGGCGGCAAGCTGCTCCGGCGCGATGTGCACGACGACCGTGTGCGCGTCCGGCAGGATGTAATCTTCCCGCGCGGTGCCCCAGGAGTATTGCCGGTCGCAGGTTGTTAGATAGCGGCGCGGCCGCGCGTTGCGGTCGTAGCAGGTGACGTCGACGGTTTGCGCGGCCCAGCCGAGCCGGCGCTGTTCGAAATGTGGACCAGCGGTGCTCAGGCAGGAATCCGGCGTCGAGCGATCCTTGCAATCGGGATCGTTGAGACGCCGCTCCAGCCGCCAGATGATATTGCTGGGCAACGGCTGATCGGGTGCGCCGCGCACCGCTTCGAAGGCCTTTTCCTGCACTTCGAAGGACGCGCTCCGCTTGAAGAAGCGGTACGGATTTTCGACTTCCCAGATCAGATCAGCCGCGCGACTGACGGATACGTCAAAGCACAGCTGCGCCGCCACGATCATGGCAGCCGCCACAAACGCCTCACCCCGCATCGCCGCCTCCCTGGGCCGCTGATGGAACCGATAGTACCGGCAGTGGAACTTTCCGTCCATACGGGATCGCGGTTGCGAGCCGCATTTTTTGCCTTGCGGTATGGTCAAACAAAAAGTTCGAAAATAGAAGAATTCTATTATAAATCAGGATGTTGGGTGATCTTTTGAGGTTTTATTCGGCGCCGATGCGCCTTGCTCTGCGGAAACGGCCTGCTCTGCATGGCCCGGCGGCGAAACATCAGCTCTTGGCGCCCGGCTCGCGATGGATCGGGTCGACCCAGAGAACGGTCTCGGGTCTCTCCGCCGGCTCGATGTCGAGATTGACCGCAATCGCCTCGCCGTCGCTGCGCACCAGGACGCATTCCAGCACCTCGTCGGCGCGGGCGTTGATCTCCTGATGCGGCACGTAGGGCGGCACGAAAATGAAATCACCGGGGCCGGCTTCGGCGACGAATTGCAGGCGCTCGCCCCAGCGCATGCGGGCGCGGCCGCGTACCACGTAGATGATGCTTTCAAGATGGCCATGATGATGCGCGCCGGTCTTGGCGTCGGGTTTGATCGTCACTATGCCGGCCCAGAGTTTTTGCGCGCCGGCGCGGGCGAAATTGATCGCCGCCTTGCGGTCCATGCCCGGCGTCGATGGCACGTTGGGATCGAGCTGATTGCCCGCAATGACGCGCACTCCGTCGTGCTTCCAGCGATCTGCATCTGTGGGAGATTGGGCGGATCGATTGGGCGCGTCGATGTCGGTCATGGCTCACATATAGCACGCACCGGCCCGGATTTCGCGAGGCGCCGCCAACAAATGCAAAAGGGGGCGCGCAAAGCCTAGGCCGTGACCGCCACGAACTTGTAGCCGTCGTCCCATCGCTCGACGCGGCAGGTCGACGGCGCCGGAAAATGGCTTGCGCAGATGATGGTCGGCTCGCCGCAGAAGCGGTCGAAAATCGTGCGCCGGGTTTGTCCGGCCTGCCGGGAATCGTAATCCACCATCATGCCGAGCTCGGGATATCTGCCCTGCAGCGGCGAATGCACCATGTCGCCGGTGATCAACGCATCGGCACCGGCGCGGCCCACCAGCACCGAAAAATGATCGATCGTGTGGCCCGGGGTCGCAATCAGCCGGACCTGCTCCTCGAAGGTGAAATCGCTGCGCACGATCTCTTCACGCTTGGCGGCGACGATCGGCAGCACCGAATCGGTGATCCATGGCACGCTTTGCGGATTGTCCCGCGCCCGCTCCGTCCAATACGAAAGCTCGCGGTCCGCCATGATGTAGCGCGCCTTGGGAAACGTCGGCACCCAGCGGCCGTTGTCCAGCCTGGTATTCCAGCCGACATGGTCGCCGTGCAGGTGCGTGCACATCACGTAGTCGATGTCGTCGACGCTCAGGCCGATGGCGCCAAGCCCGTTCTCGAAACGGTCGCTGTCGAGCATGTTCCAGAACGGCCGCGTCGGGCGCGGCTTGTGATTGCCGACGCAGGAATCGACCAGGATGTTGTGATGCGGCGTCCTGATGACGAACGCCTGGATGCAGAACACGACGCAATTGTTGGCGGGATCGAGGAATGTCGGCGCGAGCCACGACCGGTTCTCCTCGAGCTGGCCTTCGGTCAGGGTCGGGAAAAATCCGAAAACCTCGAACCATGCGCCCTGCTGTTCGATGACCGGATGAATGGTGATGTCGTTCAGCGTGATCGGGGTCGTCATCGCAATGCCGTCCTGTCCAGAATGTGTACTCATAAATTACATCGGCTCGTGCTGCCAGCGAATGGCCGCTTTGCCTCTGAGAGCTGACATTCGCTAAGCACCACCGTTATGTCCGCTAGCTAAGTGCCAGGAGCGACATACGGGGTGCAGCAATGCTTTCAGGTTACGCTCGACAGGTGTTTGGAACTGCTATCTCCGTGGGGCGGCTCGCGGCTCTAGTGCCGAGCGCAGCGGCGCTCTCGGCGGATTAAGCTCTCTCATAACCGGCGGCATGAGCGGAGGTTCAAAACCTATAGTTCAAGCCTCCCCTGACGACGTTGTTATAAACGGGAAAGCTCGTAGGAAT